>DFZG01000027.1 GCA_002382075.1 Candidatus Shapirobacteria bacterium UBA4062 | reverse complement strand
CCGGACCGGAGACTAAATTAAACGAGTTAGGACTACCGGTGACGAAAGATGATGTGACCAGCCGATTAACAGGCGAGGAAGTGTTTCAAAAATTTGAAAATTAGGATAGTTTTTAGGTGGTTTCGGTGGTGAGACCGTCAAACTCCTGATCGTTGGCTTCGGCCTCTTCCTTGGTAGCGCGAACAATTTGATCTTTGTGGTGAGGGGGCGAATAAAGAGTGTAAAGTTTGAGTTTTTCGGTGGCGGAAGTATTGATAACGTTGTGCTGGGAACCAGCAGGAACAACAATGGCGGAACCATCGGCGACCGGATATTCGGTGCCATCAATAACAACTAAACCCTGACCGGATTCGAAACGAAAAAACTGGTCATTTTGGGCATGAACTTCCAAACCAATGTCTTGGTTGGGTAAAAGGGACATGAGAACTAATTGAGTGTTTTTGCCGGTGTAAAGAACCTGGCGGAAATTGTCGTTTTTAAGAGTTAATTCTTCAATATTGGCGTGATAACCTTTCATAATTTGTTTAATGGGTAATAGTTAATTATAACCTAATATATTTTTGTTCGATGGGAATGGTGATGGCGGTGGTAGCCGTGTTTCACGGATTGTGGCACTTGCCCTATTACCTACTGATGTTGAGAAAAAAGAAGAGTTAGATTAATCAATTTTTATAGCTTTGCCCTGGGTAATAGCTAGAGCAATTTTTTTGTAAGCTTTGTCCAATATTCGACCAAAAGTAGGCTGGGAAACTTTCATCATTTGGGCGGCTTGGCTTTGATCAAGCAAATCGACGTCATGAAGCTTTAAGGCTTCAAGCTCGTCTTTTTGAAGGCAAACTTCGTCTAATTGGGATAAGGGAACCCCCCGAGGTTTAAAATACAAAACCTGGGGGTTGAAACGCAAACGGCGTTTTATTTTTGGTCTGGGCATTTTATTTTCGACCTAAACCTCTTCCCCTTCTTAAATTTAAAGGTCGATTGTCAGTGTTTTGGGTTTCGCCTTGGCAGCCACCTAAACCACGACCGGTTTTGGGACCCAAACCGGCCGGACCTGTTTTGTCTTTATTTGGCATTTATGTCACCTCCATGTATTAATGAATATATATTCATTATAATACTTAAAGAAAATATTGTCAAGTTGGTGAAAATATGAAACATCTCAACAGTTACTGACTGTTTTTTAGCCAGTCGAATGCTTTTTGAGGAAAATCTGGAGGAAAAGAGCCAATTAAAATTGGTTTTGACGAGGTTGGAACTGAAATTTTGACCCGATCATTTTTTCTACTCTCAGACCAGGCAATTCCATTTTTTATTCTAGTTTCGGTATATAGAGCAAAATTTTCAGATGATAATTCTCCGGCGGCAAAACAGGTTAGGTCATTGAGAAATTGTTTCATACCCGAGTTTTTTCGATGGCTTGGTTCTTTTGGTGATGGTGAGTTTGTCTGTCGTTGTAAACTGGGTAACACTTGGCCTGTTTGTTGCTCGTATTCCTGGACATATTTTTTTGTCCATTGATTATATGAGTCGTATTTATTGCCCCAAACAGCCTTGACGCCTTTTGATCTTTGTTTTTCTGAGTAACCCCTCAGACTTTCCCTTTCGGTTTCGCTTAAATTAAAATTGGCACCAAAACTTTCCAAAACACTTCTCAAATCTGGCTGGTGGATTTCTTTAAATTGACCTATTTTTGAGATATCAATAATCCAATCCATAACCGCTGCTTGTTGCTGGACAATGTCGGTGGGTTGTACCTTCTCGGTCATGGCTAGATTATATCATTTGGCATTAATATATTTTTCTTGGTTAAGCAGGGTAATTTTTTTGTTTTGGCCGCGATTGTAGCCGCCAATTTTGCCGTCGGAGCGAATGACTCGATGACAAGGGATTTGGGAATCAAAATTTTTGTTTAATATATTGCCAACTGCCCGATAGGCTTTGGGCCGACTAGCAAGAACGGCGACTTGTTTATAGGAAAGAGTTTGGCCTTTGGGGATGTTTTTAACAATTTGATAAACTTTTTGAGTAAAAGTGGCCACGGAAGTTAAAAAAATTAGTTAACTAGAGGTTTTCTGAGCATCAAATAGATTCGACCGTGATCACGAGAAATTACGAGAGTAGACTCATAATCACCGTCGCGCCATTTCATGGTGCCGGATTCTTGGTCATAGGAATACTCTGACTTATCCTCAAATTGTTTTTGATAATCTTCTTCGAGAATTAAGAATTCATCAATGTCATCTACGCCATCATTGTTTTGGTCTCCACTATCGATGACAGTAAAATATTTTGTATATTCTAATTCTCCGCCTTTTTGATTTAGCAAACCATAGGATTTTTCATGTTCAATTAAAGTTGGGTTTGTGGTTAAAATCTCGGGAAAGTCGACAAAATATTGATTTAAAGCTTCGCTTTGAAAGTCGGGTAGATGGACTTGGATGTAGGCAGTATTGTCTGATCCGTAGTGTGCGGCTGAGACCCGGTACTCTCCTATTTTGCCTTTGACCATATCATCGGGTTTAAAGCCTTCTACAATTTCACTCTCGAATAAATTTTTGTAGTAATTTAGAAATTCTTCTTGACTGGCCTCCGTATAAAGAACGACATTAAAATAAGCGAAATTAGTTTCTTCAAAATCAGAGATGTTTTTGGGATCGGTATTGATAAAAATTTTACTTGAACTAACTTCGTCGAGTTTGTAGAGAGGAACTTCATCTAGAGGATAACCATTTATAAGATAAGTTTGTTCATTTTTGTCGTTTGTAGGTGAAGAAGGTGTTGTGGTTTTGGGGTTATTTGTAGAAAAAAATATGCTTAAAGCAACCAAAATTAAGATGAAGATTAAAATTGTGCCACTTTTTTTATTCATAGTTTGTTTATTAAATTTATGTTTTATCTATTTAACTTGTTTTAAACCAGTACCATCCCATTCGATCACCGGCTCATCACCATAGTTGGCGTTTATTTCTACCGAGTGGTTTTGCCAAGTACCATATTCAATCATCTTATTTTTTGGTCCTTCAAAAGGGGCTATGGCAAAATAAGCAGTTATTTTATAGCCATCATCAAACATCTCCACCCTTTCGCTAGTTTTTATATTATCTGATGGTCTAAAACCATGCTTAAAACTTTCTCCCGGACCATAAACTTTTCCCATTGTATAAATGCCGCCCACATCTCTATCTTCTGCCTCGTTAGCCGCCAGATCATCCCAGCAAGTTGGGTTATGGCAGACATCCATCATATAAGATTCCCCACTAACATTGACTATTTTGTAAACCTGATTAGCATTACTGTCGGAGTTGGTTTTTGGAGTTTCTTTTTTAACTTCTTCTTTTGGAACTTCTGTTGGCTTTTGCTCTTCTTTAACCTCTTCTTCGACTTGTTTCATTATCTCTTCAATTGGTTGAATTGTGGTGGCATTATTCTCTTTCTTCCACTCAGTTAATTCAGCTTCAGTAAGTCCGCTAACTACCGCTTTGACTTCTCCTTTTTCATCAGTTTTAATGCTTATTCCCAGGATTTTTTCATCCTGAACTACTGATCTAATTTGGTCTCCGGCAAAAGAAATTGCACTTATTTTTTCCATCGCTTTTGACAGATTTCCTGGCATATTAACAATAGTCAGAATACTGGCGGCTGGTTCCGTGACAGTTCTGACTTTGCCCACCATTTCCGAGACTTTGTTTTTGTCACCCAAGGCTATTTTGGCTTCGTCATCGGCGACTTCTAAAACTAAATCGGCTCCGCCAACAACCAGAGCTGTCTTGGCCACCACTCCACTGGCAGCAATAGCTGAAGTTCCTCCAGTCAAAACTACCCCTCCCACAAAGACGGTTACTTTAGCCCCATTTTTAATTCTCATTGAATTCTGTTCACAAGTCTCAAAGACATCTCCTTCCTCTCCATAAGCCTCTCGGGTAACTTGATCTTGGGTTTGATTTAAAATTAATTGAGCCATTTTGGCATCAACCCCGAGGTGTTTGGCAAGGGTTCTGACTTGTTTACCCATCGGAGCACTATTGATTACTTTTTGAATCTCCACTGAGTCATAAGCATAAATATCTTTAACTAAATTAAGCGCCGTATTTTCACTAGCCAACTTGTCGGCGTTTTCTTCAAGTTTTAAAGCCTCAGCTTCCAGTGCCTGCCAGTCTTCAATAATGACAGTCATATCCTGATTCCACTTGTCATAGTCTCCATACTCTTTGGCTTTTTCCAAAACATTTTCGGTTCGGTATCTAAGTAAGGTATATTCTTTTGAAATTGACAAGGTTTGACTCAAAACCTCTTGTTTAACGTCATCGGAACTATTTTTTTGGTTATTTAAGAAATAATAGGCACCGATAACAACAGCAAATAAAACTACCCCGATGAAAATTATTTTTTTATTCATGGGTAATTATAGCAACATGTTGGGGGTGAAATTAATGGTCGTTTGGTGAATACTTCTTAACCCCCATCCAGATTTTAAATATACTTCTCTTCTTTTGGCATCAATTCTATTAATAAATCCTTCGAAATAAATTAATTTATAAGGAATATGTGGTTTAGTAACTTTGTTTAGACCAGAATTATGTCGCTGAAATCTTTCCTTTAAATTGGAAATATAACCAATATACAAACTTGACAGGTACCCCAAAAACTAGACAAGCAGTCTTTCATTCTTCACACTAAGGTGTGATTATATCGTCAAGCTTCCCCAATTACACCTAATTAATTTGTAGTAAATACAATTATGTTATCAGAGGGATCATGTAGAACTAATCCGCTTTCACTATTTTTCACTGAAATTTTTTGACTTAATAGACGCGTATGCAGCTTCTTTAGTTCGTTGCTATTTGGCAGCTTGAAGGCGAAGTGGCGCAGTCCAAGAGTGTCAGGTGGCATAGAAGGCGCATTTTGTCCTTGCCACGTATTGTACCCGATATGGTGATGGTAGCCTCCAGCTGACACCATCCCCATCTGAAAACTTTCCGCAATCCCCATATCGGAAAAACCGAGAATTTTATGATAAAAGTGTCTTGTTGCTTCTAAATTAGCTACATATAAGTGAAAGTGCCCCATCCTTGTTTGTAAAGAAATAGTTTGTTCAGGGGTTTTTGTGCTTTTTAAGTAAGCAAAAAGAGATTCTTTTAAATCCAGGGGTTCGCGTCCATTGCTAATTGTACCGTCGCTATGGCGGGCATACACCTCGCCATTTTTAATAAAGAAAACTCCATCTTCTGGCGATTCACAATATAATTCGATCATGTTGCCCTCAAGGTCATTGAGGTAAATTGATTTGGTCATAATGTGGTCAGTGGGAGAGTTCGGCCAACCCAAATTCAACAATTTAGAAACTGCCTGAGCCAACTCACCTCTACTGGGATAAAGAATAGCGAAATGATACATGCCAGTTACACCTTGATATCGCTTTGCCTTTTCAACTTGTGTAATCTTCACTAAATCTATTTTTCCAATCCCTAAGCCGGCACTGGTTCCGATCTGCCAGTTAAGCTGCAAACGCAACGTCTGCTTGTAGAAAATAATTTGCTGCTCTATATTTGCTACATTAAGGTGAATATAGGCAGGTTTTGTATCGGGATGAATGCGATTCTTGGCAATGGCAATCGGCTGGTTAGTCGTCATCATGGCTTGCTTAATACGCCATTACTACTGTTTTGCCAAGAAACTTATTCTGTGTGAGAGATTTAAGCATAAAGTCGGCAACGTCAGCGCGAGAAATGACATCACCAGACTTAACCTCAAGTTTTTCAACAACTCTGTATTTTCCGGTTTTTTCTGTATCGGTCAGCATCATGGGCTGAACGATTACATAGTCTAGCCCACTTTCACGAACATTCTTTTCCTGTTTTGCTTTGTCGTCCAACAATGGTTTGATCATGGCAATCTGTTCGTCGCCCATGCCTACCTGCTTCAAAAAAGCTATTCCTTCAGGCGATCCACTCATCCCGTATGAGGTTTGTACAATTAGTCGTTTCACCGCATGTTTTTTCATGGCATTAATAATATTGGTTGTTCCTTCAGTCATGACAATATCAGACTGCATATCGGGCGAGGCACCAAGAGCTACAATCACTGCATCCATTCCCTTGATAGCATCTTCCACAGCAACAGCGTTGGTGACGTCGCCTTGACTAATGGAGAGAGCCGAATGAGAGATAGTCATCTTGCCAGGAGTTCTCACAAAGGCTTTAATTTCTAAGCCTTGCTCAAGTCCTTGTTCCACCACTTTAATACCTGTTTTTCCTGTTGCTCCAAAAACGATGATTTTCATATGTTTATTTTGATTACTAATAGATGATATAATACTATTATTAGTTTACTATGTAAAGTAGTTACAAAAAGTATAGTATGAAACAAGAACCGTGCGGTGTCGAAAAAACACTAAAAGTGATCGGGAAAAAGTGGACAATCCTTATTATCCGCGACCTCTGTACTGGGACAAAACGATTCGGACAACTTCAGCAATCGCTAGCAGGCATCAGTCCGCGCACCTTAGCCTTGCGTCTTCACAAACTTGAAACAGAAGGCATCGTGAAGCGAAAAGTATTTAAAGAGATTCCGCTTCATGTTGAGTATTCGCTCACACCAAGGGGTGAGTCATTAAAAGAGCTTATCGTTAAAATGCGGGAATGGGGTCATGAAAAGGCCAGTGATTAATTAGAACTGTCTTCCTCATTCATGCTTAATAGCTTTAGAGGCAACTTTTACTCGTGTCTTAATGCTTCAATTGGTGACAACTGACTGGCTTTTCTTGCTGGTGCCACACCAAAAATAATACCAATAGCCACTGACACGGCAAATGCTAACACAACTGACCATAGCGTAATTGTTGTTGGCATGAATTTTCCTAAAATCAACGCTCCACCGCTGCCAAGTAATACACCAATAATACCTCCACCTACCGATAAAACTACCGCCTCAATTAAAAATTGAGTAAGAATAATTTCAGGTTTCGCCCCCAATGCTTTACGAAGTCCGATTTCCTGGGTTCTTTCGGTAACGGATACCAACATAATGTTCATAATACCGATACCGCCAACTACCAACGAAATAGCCGCAATACCTCCAAGTGCCACCGTCAAAGTATTAAGAATACCTGAAACTGTGGATAAAATTTCTTTTTGGTCGAGAAC
>DFZG01000066.1:765-38615 GCA_002382075.1 Candidatus Shapirobacteria bacterium UBA4062 | reverse complement strand
GGTGGTCGCTGCGATGCCTGCGAAGGTCAGGGACAAATCAAAATTGAAATGCAGTTTTTGCCCGATATTTACGTCACTTGTGATCAATGTCATGGTACCAGATTCAAAGACGAAACCTTAGAAGTTTTTTACAAAAACAAAAACATTCACGACATCTTAAAAATGACTTTCGACGAAGCAGCTGACTTTTTTAAAAATATCAACAGTATCCGCCGTAAAATCAATACCATCCAAGAGGTGGGTTTGGGCTATCTCGAACTTGGTCAAGCCAGCAATACTCTATCAGGCGGTGAATCCCAGCGTTTAAAAATTAGTCGTGAATTAGTCAAGAGATTTAATGGAAATTTACTTTATATTCTCGACGAGCCTACTACTGGTCTACATTTCTACGACATCGACAAGTTGATTAAAGTCTTACAAAAATTAGTTGATATGGGAAATACTGTCGTGGTTATCGAACACAATTTAGAAGTAATCAAAAATAGCGATTGGGTAATCGACTTGGGTCCTGAAGGCGGCGAAAAAGGTGGCGAAATCTTGGCCACCGGCACTCCCAAGCAAGTTTCTCAAGTCGCCCGTTCCTACACCGGCCAATACTTAAAAAAATCCTATAATATAATTAAATTGTGATCGATCTTCAAAAAATTCCTACTTCACCCGGTTGCTATATTTACCGCAATAAACGCGGAGAAGTAATCTACATTGGCAAAGCCATCAACCTAAAAAAACGGACTTCTCAATATTTCCAGAGAGACGACGCTCTGGGTCCTAAAACTAAATCTTTAGTTTCCCAAATTGATTCCGTCCAAACTTTAACCGTCAATTCCGAAATCGAAGCCTTAATCTTAGAATCGTCACTAATTAAAAAATATCTCCCCAAATATAATTCTCAATTAAAAGACAACCGCTCATATTTATACATCTGCATTTCCAAATCAAAAATTCCTGTAATTACTACCGCCCATTACAGCAACTTACCCGAAAAATCTGACATCTACGGCCCTTTTCCCAGTGGCGCTTCTGTTAAATCTCTTCTTAAAACTATCCGTCGTCTCTTTCCCTTTAGAAGTTCCCCAAAACACGCCCAAAAACAATGTCTTTATTGTCACCTTAATTTATGTCCTGGACCTAATCCTGACCCTGTTATATATCGCCAAAATATTACAAAAATAAAAAAAATACTCAACGGTCGTTTTAATTCTCTTATTAAAACTTTAAACAAAGAAATGAAAATTGCCGCCAAATCAGAGGATTTTGAAAAAGCCCAAATTATCAAAAATCAAGTCGATTCTCTCAACTACATAGTTTCCGGCTGGCATAATTTAAAAAATCTATACGCCGATATCAATTTACCCCAAGACAAACAAAGTCAGGCCATAAAAGATTTACTAACCACCCTAAAACCCCATTTAAACATTAATAAACTTCAAAGAATTGAGTGTTTTGATATCTCCCAACTTGGTACCAAATATTTTGTTGGCTCTATGGTTGTTTGGCAAAATGGCGATTTAGACAATTCCGCTTACCGAAAATTTAAAATCCGTACAAAGGCCACACCTGATGATCAATATATGATGAAAGAAGTTGTCTATCGCCGCTTAAAGCATCCAGAATGGGGGACACCTAACCTAATCGTTGTCGATGGTGGCAAACCTCAGGTTTCAGCTGTATCTTCAATAACAAAGATACCCTTGATAGGTTTAGCCAAAAGAGAAGAAACGATAATAATAAAAAACAAAAATAGTTGGCAAGAGATTAAATTACCTCAAAAATCACAAGCACTCCTTTTGTTAATTAGGCTCCGAGACGAAGCTCATCGTTTTGCCAATCGCTACCGACGTGAATTAATTAGCCTTTCACTTCGCTAATAACTTTTTCATTTCTACCAACGCTTTCTTGTTTTTCTCAATTTCAAAATGATCCCTGGCTGGTTTCAATTTCTCAATAATCCAATCAGCCAGTCCATTTTTCAAATCAAGCGGAAACAAATCACCCGATTGGTAATCATCAACCAATTTTGTGTAATTAGTATAATTTAAATCTCCCCCAAATTTTTCTGGTCTTTTGACAATAAATTCTCCCGTGTCCTCTCCCCAAAACACTAAAGTTTTTACCCAATTTAGCAGGGGATTAAACTCAACTTCTTTTGGTGGTCCGTAAGCTTTCATTATTTTACTTCTAATTTCTTCCGGAGTATCGTGCACAAAAATAGCACTATTTGGCTTAGATTTACTCATCTTCAAATTTTCTTCATTATTATCTTCCGCTTGAGGTCCACCTAAACCGGCAATCAAGTTTTGGTGAACACAAATCGGCGAAATAACTTCACCCTGCTTATTTTTTAAAGGATTAATTGTTAATTTCGGTGCCACTTGCCTGGCAATCACATGAGCTTTTCTCTGATCCATCCCCGCGTGCGCTAAATTTACCCCCATAGTAAAAATATCCGCTACCTGTAGTGGGGGGTAAAACAAAGTTGCCATATCCACCTCCTTACCCATCCCTTTTCCCATTATTGAAATAGATCTTAGGTTTCTCGACAAAGTTACGTGTTTACCCACTTCCATAAAAGTTTCCCAATGAATCAAATTGTTTTCATACAAATCTTTACCGGTAATAAAATCAACTTGATCCTCTTCAACCCCAAAACACTTTAGCGACGCTATCAAAGCTTCCTTAAAATAATTTTCTGTTGCCCACCTAATATTTTCCCAGTCACTACCCAATTTATTGTTTAAATAAGAGTGAAAATCTGCCAAAAATATCTTACATTTTACGCCTGCTTTCAAAAAATCAGCCACTTTTCCCATTGACATTAGTCCGGTACCCAAATGGACTAACCCGGATATTTCAAAACCAATGTAATGCACCAAAGGTGTCCCCGAATCAATTAAATTTTCCAAATCATCAGCCACCAGTACTTCCTGGCAATTACGGGAAATTAAAAAAACTTTGTCTTTTGTATTCATATCTGATTATAAACCATTGTTTTTGTTTGCTAACTCTTTACGAATTCTCTCCCTGGCCATAGGAGTTTGAGCAATCTCTAGCCAATTTTTGTTTGGAAAAACTGTCTTACTTGTTAAAATCTCTACCAAATCACCATTTTTCAATTCATCACTTATTTTCCCCATTTTTTGATTAATTTTTACTCCATAACAGTGATTACCGATATCTGAATGTATTCTATAAGCAAAATCCAACGCACAACTCCCTTTGGGAATTTGAATTGTATCGCCTTTGGGTGTAAACACATAAATAAATTTACTCAAAACATCTATTCGATAATTTTTCACCTCTTTTTCATTTTTTTGCCAATTCACCAACTCTTTCACCCAGGCATATCCACTCCCACCAGACTTTAATTCGTTTGACTTATAGGCTATGTGTGACGCTGGTCCAAATTCGTTAAATTCATGCATTTCTTTTGTTCTGATTTGTACCTCAACCGTCAATTTATCTTTCCAGGATAAAGTAGTTTGTATTGATCGATATCCATTCGGTTTGGGATTAGAAATATAATCATCAAACTCATCTGGTAAATATTTATATTTTGCGTGCAATAAACCCAAAATGGTATAACAATCCTCAATGCTTTCCGCTAAAATTCTTATACCTACTCTGTCTTTAACCCGATCATAACCTTTATTTTTGATTTTATTAAAAGTGCTATACAAACTTTTAATCCTACCTTCCACCAGACTACTATTAATCTTATTAATCTCTAAAATATTGTTAATTGTTTCTTTTACCGCCACCAAAGCTTTTATCTCGTTTTTTGAAGATTTTTTAAAATCCTGAATTAAATTACCCGCTTCTTTAGGATATAAAATCTTAAACGCCATGTCATCCAGTAACCTTTTAAAATAGTGCAATCCCACATATTCAGCGATTGGGCTGTAGATTCCAAACACTTTATTAGCAAAATTAACTTGCTGATTATCTTCCAAAAATTCGGTTGTCAATCCATTGTGTAATTCGTTAACTAATCTGATAATCAACACCCTCACATCATCCACTGAAGAAAACAAAAATTTTCTAAATACTTCAATATTTGTATCATGTACCTCAATTGTTTTTGTTTTATCTCTTACTTCAGTTAAACCGCCAACCAGCAAAGCCACTTCATCTCCAAATTTAGCCGCAATATCGTCAATTTTAATCTTATCTTCATCGACTGTGTCGTGTAATAAAGAGGTTATTATTGCTTCCTCTCCAATCGCTAACTGAGCCACTACTTTTGCCACCCAAAGTACATGGGTAATATAATCCTCACCAGACAGTCTTTTCTGACCTTTATGAGCTTCACTGGCAAAATCAAAGGCTTCTTTAATTTTATCCACTTCAAAACCGTCATTTAAAATATATTTTTCCAACTCAAACCAGCCTTTAATCGGGTCAGTTTGCAAACTTAAGTTCAGTGCCATCTTGAATTGTACCTCAAATCCCTTTTCTTTGGGCAAAAACTAATAATCTTTTCCAATTAGTTCCCAGCGGCCAACAAGTTTGTAATATCAATAATTCTTTATCATCTTCTTGGTAACTTAAGTATTCCACTTCTTTGGCTCCTACAACTTCCTGCTTATATACTATATATGTATATACATTATCACCTTGGCGAATAAATATAGGATCTCCCTCTTTCATTTCTCCTAATAAATAAAATACTGCATTATTTCTCATATCAGTCACATTTTGCTCAGTCGAATGGGCAAACAAAAAAGTCATGTTCCCTACACCTTTTCCTGGCAAATCTGAGCTACTACTCATTGCCACTGTATCATCCTGAAGAATGTTTAAATAATTTGCCTTATCAAACGGATCCACATCCAATTCAATAGGTGAGTAAGCCAATATCTTAGGAATTACTACGTAATAATCATCTTGCTCACTATTTAAATTTTCCTTACCCTCCTTGACACTTAGTTCTAAGTCAGCCAACGATTTGTTCTGATTCACCACTTTGTTATTTTGAAATCTAGCTTGAGCTTGAATTATTGGCCAATACAAATATGTCCCAAACAATATCCCCAAAATTAACAACCAACTTCCGGTATAAAACAAGACTCGTTTACTGCCTGTCGGGTTACTAAAAAGGACTCCTCTGCCTTTTCTAAATTTAATTTGTCTTTTTTTGGGTGTTGGTCTGAAAAAATCAACAATCCTCATAAAGTAATCTTAAAAAATAATTTGACAATCAGAACACTTTGTCATAATATATAGCTCATGACAAAATTTGAGATAGAAACTCAAGGCTTAATTATCTCAATTTTTGCCAAAAAATACACACCTCTCCGACTTCATTGAGGTTAATTAATTAAATAATAAACCTCGGAAATAAACAAGGAGAGTTTTTTTAGTAAAAAATATGAACAAAACAATCTTAACCCAAGCTGGATATGATAAGTTGATCACCGAACTAGAGGAACTTAAGCAGAAACAAACCAGACTGGTTACTCAAATAGAAGAAGTGGCTCAGCCCGATGAATCGGGAGAAGATGGTTTGGCTACTCAATTAAAAGACGAACTTGAAGTTATCAACAGTAAAATCGAAAAAATTGAAGAAGCCTTTGAAACTGTCGAAATCGTCAATTCTCGCCAAAAATATGACTCAGTTCAAATCGGTACTACCGTTAAAATAAAAATCATGGGTAATTCCGAAAAAGAATTTTCCATCGTCTCTCACTTCGAATCAGATCCATCAACCAATAAAATTTCTGATCAATCGCCTCTGGGACAAGCTTTAATTGGCAAAAAAATAAATGATCAGGTAGAAGTCGATGCTCCTGTGGGAAAAATAACCTACAAAATAATCGCCATCTCTTGATAAAATAGTTCATGTCGGATTTACGCCAACAAAGACTCGAAAAGCTCCAAAAAATAAAAGATTTAGGGTTAAATCCCTATCCACAGCCAAATTTGGCCGATAGAAACACCTGTCAGCAAGCCTCTCATTCACTTGATAAAAAAGTGACTTTGGCCGGTCGGGTCATGTCTCTTCGGGGTCATGGCAAAATTATGTTTGCCGACTTAGTCGACAGAACCGGCAAAATTCAACTATTTTTTCAGTCCAAAAATCTTGTAAAAAAAGATTTAGACCGCGGCAAACTATTAGATATTGGCGACATCATTTCTCTGTCCGGGAAAGTTTTTAAAACCCAGGCGGGAGAAATTACTGTCGATGTTACCCAATTTCAAATCCTTGCCAAAAACCTCCGTCCCTTACCCGAAAAATGGCACGGTCTTAAAGACATCGAAGATCGTTACCGTCAGCGCTATATCGATTTAATTGTCAACCCTGAAGTCCGCGAAATTTTTCTTACCCGCACTAAAATACTTTCTGAAATGAGGAAATTTCTCGACGACCACGGTTTTATTGAAGTAGAAACACCGATTTTACAACCAATTTATGGTGGTGCATCTGCTAAACCGTTCATTACTCACCACCATAATTTAGATATGGACATGTACCTCCGTATCAGTGACGAGCTTTACCTCAAGCGTTTAATTGTCGGTGGCTTTGAAAAAGTCTACGAAGTCAGTAAAGATTTCCGCAATGAAGGGGTTTCCCGTTTTCACAATCCCGAATTTACTCAAATAGAATTCTACTGGGCCTATGTCGATTATGAAGAATTGATGCGTTTTACCGAAAAACTTATTTCACACGTCATCAAGACTATTAAAAAAAGTCCCAAAATCGAATATCAAGGTCAAAAACTTGATTTCACTCCGCCTTTCAGTCGTTTAACTTTCCGCGATGCCATCAAGGACAAACTGGATATCGATATTGATCAAATCAAAACCGAGGCCGAATTTAAAGAAATTATCAAACAGAAAAAACTCAAAGTAGATTTAAGTGAAGTCATTGGTCTGGGTGCCCATTTCGATGCCCTCTACAAAGAACACGTCCGACCCTATATTATTCAACCCACCTTTATTACCGATTATCCCTCCGAAATGATAGCTCTTGCCAAAAGAAAAGAAGATAATCCTCAAAAAATTGCCTCGTTCCAACTTTTAACCTGCGGCGCCGAGATGCTCAAAGCCTACAACGAGTTAAACGATCCTCAAGATCAATATGATCGCTGGCTTGATGAAGAAAAATTAGCCGAAAAAGGCGATGAATCTGCCATGAAACTTGACGCCGATTATATTCGGGCTCTTGAATACGGCATGCCTCCCACTGCTGGTTGGGGTATGGGAATTGATCGTTTTACTCAGTTCATTACCGATCAGCCAACCATTAAAGACGTCATCCTTTTCCCGGCCATGCGTCTTGAGGAAATTAAATTAGACAATAATCAAGCCGAAGATAAACTAAAAAACGAAATTGTTTTAGCTAAAGTTATTAGCACTCAAAAACATCTTGACTCAGACCACCTCTATATAATTCAAGTTACTACCGATAATCAAAATCAAATCCAAATTGTCACCGCTGCCGACAATTTAAAACAAGGTGATTTGGTTGCCTTAGCCCTTCCCGGATCGACAGTTACCAAGCCCGATGTTGGAGAGTTACTTATCAAGTCTGTCAAGATGAGAGGTGTTGAATCTGCCGGCATGCTCTGTTCCGGTGTCGAGCTGGGGGTAAACAAAGATCACACCAAAATTCACGTCTTTTCTAAAAAAGTTGAAACTAAACTCGGCCTTCCAATTTCTAAAATAATTAAATGAATCGCCAAGATTATTTAGCTGCTTTAAAAAAACAGCTTGAACCCAATATTTTGTCACACTCGCAAGCCTTAGAATCCTGCATGCTCGGTTTATACGATTACTTTCATAAAAATAATCTTTTGGATGCCTCAGAACCTACGCGTGAAGAGTGGGGGATTGCCGGTCTTATTCACGACATCGACTATTCCGGTGACACCAAGGATCAACACCCCAATTTAACCCGTCTGGTTTTAGAAAAATATAATCTAAAAATTTCTGATACTATCGACTCTATCGTTAAAGCCCACGCTCCGGAACTCACTGGAATTAAACCAAAAAACAAAGCCCAATGGTCTATTTTTTGCGCCGACTCTCTGACCGGTTTAATTGTCGCCACCGCTCTTATTTATCCCACCAAAAAACTATCCGAGGTAAAACTTTCTTCAATTATCAAAAGATTTCACCAAGAACCCCGATTTGCCGCCGGCACTCGTCGCCATGAAGTTATTCTTTGTCAAAATAAAGATGGTCTAAATTTACCTCTCGACATTTTTGTCGATATCTGTCTTAAGTCAATGCAATCAATTGCCCCAAGTATCGGCTTATAATCACATTTTTCACATATATCGGTAATTAAGCGGTAAATAATTTATTATTCTCTGGTAAAATATAGCCAGAAATGATTGATATCAATTTACTCAGAAAAAGCCCCAAAGATGTAAAAAAAGCCCTGAAAACACGACAAATAGATGAATCTGTCTTGGATAAAATCATCAATTTAGACGAAAACTTTCGCCAGCTTCTCTCCGAAACTGAAACGCTACGAGCTTCCCAAAATAGCCTATCTAAAGAATTTAAAGGTAAGCCCACACCCAATCAAATATCCGAGGCCGCCAAGATAAAATCAGAGCTCAAGGTAGTTGAAGAAAAACTAAATAAAAAAGAACAAGAAATTAATCAGCTACTCGAAACCATACCCAATCTTCCCGCGCCAGATGTACCCGTTGGTAATACCGACGCCGACAATGTTTTATTTAAAGAATTTGGCCAAAAACCAAATTTTGATTTTACCCCCAAAGATCATGTTGATTTAGGTGAGCAACTCGACATTCTCGATACCAAAAAAGCCGGTCAAGTTTCTGGTTCCAGATTTGGCTATTTTAAAGGCAAAGGTGCCGTCCTGGAAATGGCCGTTATGCATTACGCCTTCCAAAAACTAATTCAAAAAGGTTATATCGGCATGATTCCCCCAGCTATGGTCAAATCCGAAACTGAATGGAAATGTGGCTACACTAGCAATCAAAATTTATTTAATGCCTACTACTCTTCTAAAGAGGATGATTTGGTTTTTATCTCGTCCTCCGAGCACGCCGTCGTTCCTTACCATCTAAATGAAACACTTTCTGAATCTCAATTCCCCATAAAATATGTCAATTACTCACCCTGTTTCCGTCGTGAAGCTGGCACCTATGGCAAAGACACCCGGGGCATGTTTCGGGTCCATTTTTTCAATAAAGTCGAAATGAATATTTTTACTCTTCCCGACGTTAAAATTTCTGACGCCATGTGTTTAGAAATGCTTTCAATTCAGGAAGAAATAATGCAAGATTTTGGTTTATCCTATCAAGTTATGTCCGCCTGTACCGGAGATTTACCCCAACCCAATCGTCGTATGTACGATATCAATGCCTGGTTTCCCGGCCAAGATACCTATCGGGAAACTCATTCCTGTAGCAATTGTACAGATTACCAAGCCCGTCGACTAAATACTAAGGTAAAAATTGACGGCAAATCCCAATTTGTTCACATCCTTAATGCCACGGTGATTACCGATAGAGCCGTTTTGGCAATTATCGAAAACCATCAACAAGCCGATGGTTCTATTTCTATTCCACAATGCCTTTGGCCATATACCAATTTTAAGGTTATCGCCAAACCCTAATTTGCTAGAGGAGCCACCAACCCCGGTTTTCGATCTAGGTCGAAACACCGGGGCCGGTTTTTTAGAGTATAATTACCCTTATGTTCAACTTTATTAAAAATTTGTTTGACGAAAATCAGGCCCGTTTGCGATCTTATAAACCAATTGTTTCAGAAATTCTTAAATTCGAGCCGGTTATATCCAAGTTATCCGACAAAAAACTAGCTCAAAAGACTAATTATTTCAAAAAAGAATTCGAATCAGGCAAAACTCTTGACCAAATTTTACCCGAGGCCTACGCGGTTGCCCGTGAGGCTATTTACCGAACTATCGGCGAAAAAGCTTACGAAGTTCAACTAATGTCGGCCATTACCTTGCATCAGGGTGCCATTGCTGAACAACGTACCGGTGAGGGAAAAACCCACTCAGTTATTTTTCCGGCTTACTTAAATGCTCTAACTGGTAAAGGCGTCCACATTATTACACCTAATGACTATCTTACCCGGGTTGGTGCTGGCTGGTATCCTAAAGCCCTCCATCTTTTAGGAATTTCCTCCGCCGCCATTATTCATGAACAATCTTTTATTTTAGATCCGGATTATACCGATGCTACTGAAGTTCACGATGATCGTCTAGCCCATCTTCGGCCGATTACCCGCCAGGAAGCCTATGCTGCTGACATTACTTACGGCACCAACAATGAATTCGGTTTTGATTATCTTCGCGATCATATGATTCAACGCCTAGAAGACAAAGTCCAACGCCAACATCATTTTGCTGTCGTCGACGAAGTCGATTTCGTCCTTATCGACGAGGCCCGGACTCCGTTGATTATTTCTTCACCTAATGATTCTCCCACCGACAAATATTATCAGTTTGCTCAAATTGCCCAACAACTCCAGGATAATGATTATGTTATCGACGAAAAATCCCGCTCTGCCACTCTGTCTGAATTTGGTATCCGCAAAGTCGAGAAAATCCTTAAAGTAAATAATCTATACGAAGAATCATTCGAGACAATCCATTATATTGAAAATGCCATCAAAGCCCGGGCCATTTTTCACAAAGATAAAGACTATATTGTCAAAGACGGAGAAGTAATTATTGTCGACGAGTTTACCGGCCGCCTGATGAAGGGTCGGCGCTGGTCTGATGGCCTCCATCAAGCAGTTGAGGCCAAGGAGAATGTCACAGTTCAGCGGGAATCCCGCACCTGGGCCACCATTACTTTTCAAAATTATTTCCGTCTTTATGAAAAACTTTCCGGCATGACTGGCACCGCCGCCACCGAAAGCGAAGAATTCAAAAAGATCTACAATCTAGACGTTATTGTTATTCCCACCCATCGTCCGATCACCCGTCAAGATTACCCTGACCTTATTTTCAAAAATCAACGAGCCAAATACACCGCCATTGCCAATCATGTCAAAGAAATTCACGCTACTGGCCAACCAATTCTGATTGGTACCACTTCTATCGAAAAAAATCAGATTGTTGCCGATATTTTACGTAACAAAGGTATTCATTTTCAGATGCTAAATGCCAAAAATCACCGATCTGAGGCCGAAATTATCGCTCAAGCCGGTAAAAAAGGTACCGTTACTGTTGCCACTAATATGGCCGGAAGGGGAGTCGATATTATTCTGGGTGGCCCCAAAGAAAACATTGACCCAAAAACTTGGAAGAAAAATCATCAAGAAGTATTAGACCTTGGAGGTCTTTATGTCATTGGTACCGAGCGGCACGAATCCCGCCGTATCGACAACCAGCTTCGGGGACGTGCTGGTCGTCAGGGCGACCCCGGCTCCTCTCAATTTTATGTATCACTGGAAGACGATTTAATGCGCATCTTTGGTGGCGAAAAAATCTCTTCTCTGATGACTCGCTTTAATATGCCCGATGATCAACCTCTGACTCATTCACTGGTTTCTCGGGTATTGGAACAAATTCAGGTAAAAGTCGAAGGTTACAATTTTGACATCCGCAAAAATGTGGTTGAATACGACGATGTTATTAATAAACAAAGAAAAATTGTTTATCAACTTCGAGATCAGGCAATTCAAAATTCTCAAAAAGATCTTGAATGGCTCCAGGAAAATGCATTTAAATATCTCAATCGTCAATTAGAAAAAATCACCTCAATTTATACTAATTATGAAACCGGACAGGTTGATGCCCAGAAAATAACTCTCGAATTTTCCGAAATTCTACCCTTAGACGACACTTCTCGTTCTCAGCTCAAAAAGAAACTCGAAACCGAAACTGATCCCAAATCTTATTTATTTAAATTACTTGAGAGTCAATGGAAGCAACGGGTAAATTATTTTGGTCAGGATATTGCCAGAGATATTCTTGTTTTTTCCATCATCAGCACCCTCGACCCTCTTTGGGTTGACCACCTAACCGCTCTCGACGATCTTCGAGATGGCGTCCGACTCCGTGGTTACGCCCAAAAAGATCCACTTATCGAATATCGTAAAGAAGGCTACGACATGTTTCAAGCTTTGATGGATCGTTTCGAGGCAAATTTAGCCAGAAAACTATTTAGACTCGAACCAAAAGTTATGCCCACCAATTTGCCTCCTAAAAATGTTTCCGAAGGTAGGGGAGATGTCATCGCCCCCGATAACCCAACTCCTGAAGCCGATGTTGATGAAACAATCACTAAAGTAAAACCAGTTACCAAATCTGCCTCCACTATCAATCGTAACGACCCCTGTTGGTGTGGCTCCGGTAAAAAGTGGAAAAAATGTCACTATCCTGAAACAAACTGATGTAATATTAACTATGTCCATAGACAATAAAAACAACATACCAAATCTTGAAGATAAAGATGTAATTTATGTAAAAGAGTACTGGAAAGATTCTAAAAACACACCAGAGAACTTCTTTAAAATGATGGAGACCATTGAAGAGTCTAGTAAAGAAGGAGTAATCAAGATAAAAGTCACTGGCAATACGGAAGATAATAATCGCCATATTGCTGCTCATCGTCGCATGGCAGCTGCTCTAGGGTTCTCGATTGGCAGCTTTGGTATCAACGGAGAAGAATGTTTAGCTAAAATATCAGAAGGAGATGACAATGACCCAAGAGTCAAAGGAGCAAAAAGAGACAGAGAATATATGAAGTTATACTTTTCAAAATACAGTAACTACCCACCTGAGGTTACTTTTAAAGGTGTAAAATCTATAGTCGAAAATTATACTGACAGATTGACATTCTTTATAGGAGTTGATAAAGATGGAAAACTAGACGAAGAGTCGAAAGCCCAACTTTCAACTCGTCGTATTATTGCTAGATCTTTGGGCTACAAGGTTGGAAAATTTGAAAGCCATCCAAAAAATGTTAGCGCAGTAGCAAAAATCAGATAGTAGTTATCACTATGTTTCTTATAAACTTACAATGACCAGAACCTGGAAAAAGCTGAAAACAAATCTGCCTCAACTATCAATCGTAACGACCCCTGTTGGTGTGGTTCCGGAAAAAAATGGAAAAAATGTCATTATCCCGAATTACAATAGCTAATGATCCGCCTCTGGAGGATCATTATCCAGAGACTCAATAAATATGAATAAATTAAATTCAACACAAACAAAACAAATCAAAAAAATTCTTAAGCAAATTAAAGAAGCTAAAAATATTTTGGTTACCACCCATATCAGTCCCGACGAAGACGCTATTGGTTCACTTTTAGCCGCCAATGCCTTCTTAAAACAACTTGGTAAAAAAGTTTTTGCCTATACCGAAGACCCACCTCCTATCCGTCATTCTTTTCTAAAATCAGCCGCCATTAAACAATCAGACTTAACTCAGGTTATTAAAAACCATAAAATCGATTTAATCTTATTTCTCGACGGCAACGATATGGATCGATTTACCCGACAATCTGATAATTTAATCAACATCATCAAACAAAACAAAATTTATACAATCTGTCTGGATCATCATCACACCGGTAAACCCCAGCAATTTCAAATTTATCTCAATCTAAATCGATCATCAACTGCCGAAACTATCTACATCCTATTTGTTGACCAAAATAATCAAAAACTAAATTCTTCTATTTCTCAATATTTAATGATGGCCATTTTAGGTGACACCGGTCGTTTTTTATATCAAAACCCTCATTATCAAGACACTTTTACTATTGCCTCAAATTTAATAGATCATGGCGCCAATATCGAAAAAATCACCTCTCAAATCAGAAATTTTCATCCCGATGAGTTAAAAATAATGTCTTGGTTAATCGCCAATTTACAAATCGAAGATGGTTTTAATTATAGTTATATAACCGAAACTCAACTTAAGCAAATCATTGCCCTAAACATTACTCCTGATAATTATACTGGTGCTTGCCACCATTTTATTGACAATTACATCCGCTCTACCGGTGCAAACCGATGGGGATTTATTATAAACCCCGACTTCAACGACCCCAAATTTTTCAAAGGATCTATGCGGTCTATCGACGGTGTCATTGACACCACTGTATTTGCTCAAGAACTTAATGGAGGTGGACACAAACAGGCCAGCGGTTTTCGCCTGCCTGCCAAAAACATCCAAGTAGCACTAAAAACTGTTTTGAAGGTTATCAAAAATAATTATTCAAAAGCTCTCAAAAGCGCCTAATTTGCTATCATAAACCATGGACGACTGTATTTTTTGTCAAATAATTGCCGGCAAAATACCCTGTCATAAAGTTTATGAAGACGACCTTTTTTTGGGCTTTCTCGACATCAAACCCCTCAATCCGGGCAATTGCCTCTTAATCCCCAAAAAACATTATCGCTGGGTCAATGATGTTCCTGAATTTGGTCAATATTGGCAAGTGGCCAAAAAAATAGCTCAAGCCACTATACCTATTGTCAAAGCTGATTATGTTTCATTTCTTACTTTAGGCATGGAAGTTACCCATGCTCATATCCGGATTATTCCCAGATTTTATGAAGACGGCCACACCCATGGCATTGACACCAATTTAGTTATCAATTCTACAAATCAAGAAATGGAGGCTTTATCCCGTGAAATCATCACAAAAATTAACTCTGGAAATTAGAAAACTTAATCAAAAATTAGACCAAATCGGCTCCCAAACCCGCTTCATGATTTACTCAGCTAATCCGGCAAAATTTGCCTTCTATAATTTTATCGCCGGTGCTTTTCACTCCCTAGGCTCACTCTTTGGCACTTTTATAATATTTGGAATTTTAGCCTACATATTTTCTCAGCTAGACTTAAACAATACGATAACTCAGTGGTTTACCGAAGTATTTTCCAATATTGACTGGCAACAAATTATTCCCAAAATCGAAACCAACAATCCTTTAAACCAAAACTCCTTTTGACTGTTTTCTACTTGCCCTCAATCTGTCTGTTTTAGATAGCATTTTCTTACGCAACCTAATGTTTTTTGGTGTCACATCAATTAATTCATCATCTTCAATAAAATCCAAGCATTCTTCCAGACTATATTTAACTGCCGGTGCCAAAATTATGGCATCGTCATTTCCTGAAGAGCGCATATTGGTTAGTTGCTTGCCTTTGCAAACATTAATTTCCAAATCTCCCTCCATTGGTCGATAACCAACAATTTGTCCTTCATAAACCTGTTCGGTCGGTAACACAAAGGTGATTCCTCTCTTTTGGGCCAAATCCAGTCCAAAACTTAAAGCTTTTCCGGATTCAGAGGCAATCAATACTCCGTTTCTTTCTTTTTTGTGTTCCTCAGTTTTTGGTTCATATCCCAAAAATAAAAAGCTTAAAGACACTTGTCCTTTTGTCTCGGTCATCAGTCTGCTTCTCATTCCTAAGGCATTTAACTCACTAATTTTATATACCAGTCGGCTAGTCCCTCTACCGTCACTGTGCATGTCCAGCATTCGCGCTTTTCTTTTACCCAGTTCAGCTGTTATTGCTCCCACAAATTCATCAGGAGTCAAAATAGTCAGCTCAGATACCGGTTCATGCAAAACACCATCTACTTTTTTAAAAATAACTTCCGGTTTACCCACTTCCATGGCATAACCTTCCCGTCTAAGTTTTTCAATCAACACTGCTAAATGTAACTCACCCCGTCCCGAAACTATTACTCTGGTACTATCTGACAAATCTTCTTCAAGTTTTAATCCTAAATTTGTTTCCACTTCGATATTTAGTCTTTCTTTGAGTTCACGACTAGTTACAAATCTAGATTCTTCTTTGGTGAAAATTGACGTATTTGGTCCAAAACTAGCCTTAATTGTTGGTAGGGCTACTTCAATTGCCGGCAGAGCCACTTGACGCATCGGACTGGTTAATGTATGACCAATTTCCAAATTATTTACTCCGGCAATATAGACGATTTCACCGCTACCCGCCTCTTCAACTTCCATTTTTTCAATTCCATGACTCACATAAATTCTTTCTACTTTAAAATTACCCAAAAATTTCTGATCTGACTTTACCAAACTAACAAAATCTCCCTTTTTAAGTTTTCCCTGATTAATCCTTCCTACCGCTAATTTCCCCAAATATTCATTATTTTCAAAAGCTGAAATTAACATCTGAAAAGGGGAGTCAACGTTCATCACTGCTGATGGAATAGTCTTAATTATTGTTTCAAAAAGGGGACTGGTGTTACCACTCTCTGCCGGTAACTGCGGCATTTCTAAAAAAGTCTTTCCGTCTCTTCCAATTGCGTAAACTATGGGGAAATCCAATAATTCAGGATCATTTGCCAAAGATAAAAACAAATCTTCTGTATCGCTAATCACTTTTTTAACATTCTGGTCTTTTCTGTCAATCTTATTAATCACCAAGATTATTTTTAAACCGTAATCCAGGGCTCTTTTTAAGACGAACTTGGTCTGTGACAATGGCCCTTCAGCCGCATCAACAATCAGCAGGGCACCATCGGCCATATTCAAAATTCTTTCTACTTCTCCACCAAAATCAGCATGTCCCGGGGTATCAATAATGTTAATCTTACAATCCTTATAAAATACCGAAGTATTTTTAGACAAAATTGTAATTCCTTTTTCTCTTTCCAAGTCGTTACTGTCCATAATTCGGTCAATATTCATCTCTTGCTGGTTATCCCTAAAACTATGGGTTTGCTTAAGCATCGCGTCCACTAAAGTAGTTTTGCCGTGATCTACGTGCGCAATTACTGCAATGTTGATAATCTTCTCAAATTTTGCCATCCGCTATTATACCTCTTTAAAAAATAAAATGGAATTTACTGATAAATTAATGTAAAATCACTAAGTGATTCGTAAAATATTTTTTGTTCTTGGGTTGTGGCTACTTCTAATCGGCCTGGGTTATTTTTCTTATTTCCACTTTTTCCCGCAATTTACTGTTAGAAAAACTGAAATTAATCAAAAAATTATTAATATTCAACAAGATTTAGAACCCAAAGCGACTACTATTCAACCAAGTGGTCTTCCCGACAAACATTATATCGATACTCCATTTGTACCTCAGGCTCCCCAACAAAATTGGGATCAACCCTGGCAAGACGCTTGCGAAGAAGCTGCCATTCTCACTGTCCACTATTATTATCAAAATATTACCCCAAGCATCGACCAAATGGTTACTGATCTTAATTCCATTTTTAGCTATCAAACTAATCAGGGCTGGGGCCACGATATCAATGCCCAGCAAATGACTCAAACAGCCAAGGATCTTTATGGTTATCAATCAGAAATCATCGAAAATCCCAGCCTTGAAGACCTTAAAAAATATGTTTCACGAGATATACCGGTTATAGTCCCTGCCAGTGGCAAAATTTTATACGCCGAAAACAAAAATTTTAGATCAGGTGGTCCTTATTACCATTCTATGGTTATCCTGGGTTACCACGACGCCACCCAAAAATTTACCGTTCATGATGTTGGTACCAGGCTCGGAGCCAATTTTAAATATTCTTATTCTCTTTTATTAGACAGTATTCACGACCTACCAGATTCAGGCAACAAGATAGAAATTTTGGAGGGTGCTAAAAGAGTAGTAGTTTTGTTAAAATAGTCCTAGTTTAATATTATCCATTATTGTCACTGCCAAATGATCAAAAAAATCACCCCCGTTATATTGATAATTTTAGTTATCTTTGCTTTTTTNNGAAGAGTATATCACCGATAATAAAATCGACGAAGAGCTAATAATCAGTCGTAAAGAAGTTTATTACAACAAACAAAATCAACTCTTAATGTCCCAAAAAGCCGATCGTTGCCCCGAAATTGATCAATCTGCTGGTATGGGTGTCCCCATGGCCTATTTTGTCGATGAAGACAAATGTCATTTAGGCGACACTCCTATAATTGAGGCGATAGAAGAAAAACTAAAATCAGATCAATAAGTGCTAAAATCATACAGTGAAGAAGCTCAAAAAAAAGCCGTTTAGATTTACCTTTGGACATTTAATCCGCCTCGGACTTTTTACGGCTTTAATTTACTTTTTAATTAATTATTTTTCTCAAAATCAGGCAAATTTTAATACCCAAAACGACGTTTTAGGTGACACTCTTCCCGCCTCCGACATAATCAACAAATACTCAACTGATATTTACCAAAAATTACCCGCCGATACCCAACATAAAATCACCAAATTACCGGAATTACCAATTATTTTAGAAATAAAAAAACAACTTAATGGCTTTCCGACAAAACAAATTAATCAATTTAAATTAGACTTAATCGATAAAATCAGTCAAGATATAAAAAATAGTATTATAGAATCTTCTCCAACACCTTAAAACATGGCCAGTTTACCTGATTTAAACCAAAAAATAAGCCTTCTCAAGCAGAAACTTAAATACCAAAGTTTAAGTGAAGAGTTGGTAAATCTTAAGATAAAATCTGAGAATCCCGACATCTGGCAAAATCCCACCGAAGCTCAAAGTATCATGCAACAAATTTCTGATACATCCAAGACTATCGATATGATTGATAATATCGATAAACAATTACAAGAAATTTCCGGATTTGAAGAACTACTCTCTACCAACCCGGATTCTGAATTAGAAAATGAGTATCAAAACATTGTTTCTAAAATTGAAAAAGAAATATCCGAATTAGAATTACAAGCCTATTTATCCGGCCCGTACGATAGGAATTTTGCCTTATTTTCAATTCATTCAGGTCAAGGCGGTACCGAAGCTATGGACTGGGCTTCAATGCTTCACCGGATGTACCTTCGCTATTTTGACAAAAAAAAATGGGTCTACGAAACTCTGGATTTCACCCCAGGCGAAGAAGCCGGTCTCAAATCAGTCTCTCTAAAAGTATCTGCTTCATTTGCTTATGGTTATTTAAAAGGGGAGTCTGGTGTTCATCGATTAGTTCGACTATCGCCATTTAATGCCGATCAACTCCGACAAACCTCATTTGCCAAAGTTGAAGTTACTCCGGTTCTTAAACTGGAACAGGCGGCCGATTTAAAAAATGAAGACATAGAGTTTGCCGCCTTTAGGGCTGGCGGTAAAGGTGGTCAAAACGTTAACAAAGTTTCCAGTGCTGTTCGCCTAACTCACAAAGCCACCGGAATTTCCGTATCATGCCAGTCCCAACGATCCCAAGAGCAAAACCGTCAAGTCGCCCTGGAAATGCTGGCCTCCAAATTATGGGCTATACAACAAGAAAAATTTGATCTAGCAAAAAAGGCAATCAAGGGTGAAAATGTCAACGCTGCCTGGGGTCACCAAATCCGTTCCTATGTTCTCCATCCTTACAAAATGGTCAAAGATCTGCGCACCCGACACGAAACTTCCGATACAACTGCGGTTTTAGACGGCGATTTAGACGATTTTATCCAAGCTACTCTTAAATTATCTTAAAATGAAACTCAAGATTACCAAAAAAATTGCCATTATCTTTCTATCCCTCTCAATTTTTATTTTATTTCTAGCTACTTTTCTATTTATCTACCTGTCTGATCAACTAAATTACAAGCCAATTGAATTATCTCAAAAAATAATCACTGCTTCCCAAAATTCTCACCAAGATTATCAATACAATTTCATAATTTTAGGCTATGATTACCGTCAAGATCAGTTTGAAACAGAATTAAATACTGATACCATTATATTAGCCAGATACCAAACCGAAAATAATATTCTCAAGCTAATTTCCTTGCCACGCGACCTTTGGGATTACCAATCACAGCAAAAAATTAACCGAATTTATCAAAATTCCCTCAGGACTAATTTACCCATCACCAACACCAAATCAGAGTTTAGTCGTCTCACCGGCCAACCAATCGACAAAATCCTCGTTCTTTCAACTCAAAATATTATAGAACTTACCAACTTAATTGGCGGTGTTGATATTTATTTAGAAAAAGGTTTTACTGATGATCAATATCCCAATCAAGCCTATATCGACAATCCCAAGTCCGGTCAACCAATTTATCAAACCATCTCCTTTCCCAGTGGTCAAATTCATTTAGATTCCAGCAATGTTACCCAATTCATCCGCTCCCGCAAGTCTACCGATGATTTAGACCGCATTAACCGCCAACAACTACTTATAGAAGCCTTAATCCAAAAATTAAAATCACCTTCATTTATATCTAACCCCCAAAATTTAGTTAATCTTTATAACTATTGGCAAAATTCAATTCAGACTGATTTTACTGATCAGGATTTACTCAATGTTGCTTTCCGCCTTAAAACCAACTTACCCAACCTTAATATTAGTCGGCATCAGCTTACTGTTGGCACCGAACCTTCACAAGGGGATATTTATCATCCCCTCAATTTTATCAACCAACAATGGGTATTTATACCCTCAACACCCGACTATTCTTCACTCAAAAACACCATCTCTACTTTCCTTTCAAAATAACCGCTTTTTGTTATACTGAAATATATTTATTATTTAACCAATTATGGATATCCCTAATCTGGCTTCGCCTAATCTAAACGAAACTAAACCTAATATAATCTTAAAACCTAAAATCCCAAAAAGTATAATCGCTATTGTGGTGGTTGTCGGCTTAACTTCTGGATTTTGGCTTTCCAGGCTCATGCCTCTTTCATCTTCATCGGATAAAGCTTTAATAGAATCAACCAAAAATGATGCCGTTTCCACCGATCAAATTTCTGACTCTGACCAACTCGAAGCCGGTGTTGTCTATGGCAATTCCTCTGCAATATTCTCCGATTCCGCTCAGGGTGTGGTTATAGCCGGTGATATTAATGGCGTAGGTACCCATATTTTAGTCAGAGAAGGTGGAGACTCTCAGCGCGCCTCACTAACTTCCTCAACTGTTGATCTTGATTTATTTATTGACAAAAAAGTCCTAGTTAAAGGTCAAACTAACGATTCTCAAAAAACCGGCTGGTTACTCGACGTTGGCAATATTAAAATAATCGAATAAAATGAAAATTACTTTTTCTCATGTTTCCAAAAGCTACGGCATCGTTGATGCAGTCAAAGACATCTCTTTTGAGGTCGACTCCGGTGAGTTTGTCTTTGTTGTTGGTCCATCCGGTGCCGGCAAATCAACCTTAATCAAACTTCTTCTTAATCAAATTAAACCCACCGTCGGCAGTATTATGATTGATGAATTTGAACTTACTCAAGCCACCAAGTCTCAAATTGATTATCTTCGCCGTCAAATCGGAGTAATTTTTCAAGACTATCAATTAATTCCCGACAAAAACATCGAAGAAAACATTGCCCTGGCGCTGGATATTGTTGGTTTTCCTGCCTCCGAAATACCCAGCCGAATCGACAATGTCATTAAGCAAGCCAATCTGTCTACTCGTCGCTTTCTATTTCCTGCCCAACTTTCCGGCGGCGAACTTCAGCGGGCTGCTTTAGCTCGGGCTTTAGCTATTAATCCCAAAATAATTCTGGCCGACGAACCCACCGGCAACCTTGACCCCCAAAATTCCTGGAATCTGGTCAAACAGCTTCAAAAAATTTCCAATGAAAACAACACCACCATTATCATGACGACTCATAACCAAGAAATTGTTGATTCTATGGGTAAAAGAGTTATTAAAATCGAATCCGGCAAATTACTAGAAACCTCTCCTAAAGTTAAAAAAGTTAAACAAAAAAATGCCGATAATTAAATCAACCTGGCACCATATTCGCCGTTCACCTTTTCAAAGTCTGATCGCCTTTTTAGTTGTCTCGTTAACTTTTTTTGTCATTTCTTCATTTATTATCGTCAGCCAAGGGCTACAAAATGTTCTTAATTACTTTGAAACCAAACCCGAAATCACTATCTTTCTCAAAGATGGCCTTGACCTTAGTACTGTCGAGAAACTAAATAATGAATTAAGTCAGTATCCCAATATCCGGGAAATCAAATTTATTTCCAAAGAAAAAGCCTTAACTATATACCAGGAACAAAACAAAGATAATCCGCTACTTACTGAAATGGTTACCGCCTCCATCCTTCCGGCCTCATTTGAAGTTTCAGTTTCCGATCCGGCAGTNNATTTATCAAAAAGATATTATTGATTCTCTTCTAAGCTGGACAAACCTTGTCAGACGCTCAGGGATAGTGGCTATCTCTGTTTTTACCTCTATCTCCATCCTAATCATCTTTATCATCGTTGGTATGAAAATCACCAATCGCAAAGAAGAAATTCGTGTTTCCCGACTTTTGGGGGCTTCCAAATTCTATGTTAAAAGACCATTTTTACTCGAAGGAGTTTTATATGGAGCTATTGGCGGTTTTATTGGCTCGGTCGCCTGTCTTTCCCTCACCCTCTATTTTCAATCACCTATTAATCAATTTTTTCAACCTATATCATTTCTTAGCACCAGTCCGCTCTATTATCTTTTGATTCTAGTTTCTCTAATCTTTACCTCGGCATTAATCGGTTTCATTTCCAGCTGGATCGGGGTAAAGCGCTACATCAAATTTTAAGATGTTAAAAAAACTTGTTCTAATTTTTTCGATATTTGCTTTCGTCTTTAGTCAAACTTCGCTGATGATTAAGGCTGAGGATGAAGTTGTTACTGACCTGCAAAAACAAATCAACGAATATAGTGCCAAACTACTCGAATTGGCCAAAGCCAA
Source organism: Candidatus Shapirobacteria bacterium UBA4062 (assembly GCA_002382075.1). GTDB lineage: Bacteria > Patescibacteriota > Microgenomatia > UBA12405 > UBA12405 > UBA5615. The sequence goes on along the minus strand of DFZG01000066.1, from coordinate 16,019 downwards.
AGATACTTTAGCTAATCAAATAAAAATAATCGATTCCCAAATCAGCCTAACTCTTCTCAAAATCACTCAAACCGAAAATTCCGTTAAATTATTGGAAGAAGACATTGATAATCTTTCTGTCAGAATCAACGAACTGGATATTTACCTTAACGAACTTTCAGAGGCCTTTATTGCTCAGATAAACCAAAACTACAAGCTTTCCAAGCGAATGATTCCGGTTTCCCTAATCTTTAACTCAAACTTTAACTATTTCCTCAGTCAATATAAATACTTAGCCACCGTTCAACATAATTCCCGTAACACACTTCTTAACATGGAAACCGCCAGAACCAACTATGACCTGCAAAAACAGGAAAAAATCGCCAAACAAGATCAGTTAGAAAACTTAAAAATAAAACTGGCCGAGCAAAATAATAATCTTAAGGTATCCCGTGAAGCAAAAAACAATCTATTGGCTGTCACCAAAAACGACGAGTCACGATATCAAAAACTAAAATCTGCCGCTGAAGCCGAACTTAGTGCCCTATTATCTGCCAAATTTGTCGGCAAAAGAGAGGTTACTAAAGGAGAAGCCTTGGGTCTAATGGGCAACACCGGTTATTCATTTGGAGACCATTTACACTTTGGTCTTTACAATCTTACCGAATCTCAAATTGCCTCATGGACTTATGTTAACGATACTGACCCCATGCCCTATATAAATGAATATATATGGCCTATGAATCAACCAATTACCATCACCCAAGGTAGGGGAGTCACTAAATACTCATATCTTTATAGTGACCGATTTCATCACGGCATCGATATGGTCAGTAGCAACAAAACTATTATGGCTGTCAACAACGGTGTGGCTTATTTCTATCGAAATCCGAGTAGCAGTTTAGGAAATCACGTCAAACTATTTCACGCCGACGGCAAAATGACCCTCTATCTCCACATGCAATAACTATTTATCTATTTTCTAATTATCTACTAAACTATTTATCTACTTATCTAGTTTAGTATCCTCGGGAATATTTGCGAATTCCGATTCCACCACCAAGCATGGTCAAGCTTAAAACACTTCCCAAAAGTAAACTAAAACTTCCGGTAACTGGCATTTGCTTACCACCAATCACATAAGAAGCTTTATCACTATCATAAACAGAATCATTTTTAGCGTCCACAAAGTTAATTTGATCTAATTGCGACACTAAATCATAGTTACTAATTCTGGATTTAACAAAATATTCTCTGGTTTCGCCAGCTACCAATTTATCAATACTCCAATTAATTTTCGAATTGGCTTTGTCATATGTACCCGGGTGAATTAAAACGGCCAAATATTTAGGTAATTTATCCTCTACCGCAATATCATAAAGATCAATATTGCCACTGTTATAAATCTTAATCTTAAAATCAACCATCTCTCCATTCACAAATACTTTTTGACTGGCCGAAACATTATCAATATAACTTTCACTAAATTTAATCAATTTATCAATTACAATTTCTTTTTTATCTTCGTTGGGTTGATAATATTGAGCCATGACCGGCCTGCCACTAGAAAGCAGCAAAAACAAAGTCGATAAAACACTTAAAGCTAAATATTTCATAAATAAGTCAATAGTAATAACTACAGGATAGTATATCTCAGAATATTCTACATGTCAATTAGTCTTAATTTGGAAAATAAACTGGCTAGTTGTTATACTCTTACGTATGAGCCAATACCTAACTACTCAACTGTCTGTTTTTTTCCCTTGCTACAACGAAGAAAAAAATCTTCTTTCAACTTTTAACAAGGCCTTGCCTATTATCAAAAAAATTGCCCAAAAATGGGAAGTAATTATAGTCGACGACGGCTCAAAGGATAAAACATCTCAAGTTGCCAAAAGCATCCAAAAACAGTATCCTCAACAAGTTAAAATCGTTACCCATAACCCCAATCGCGGTTACGGTGCCGCCTTTAAAAGCGGTTTTTATACTGCTCAGTACCAATGGATCACTTTTACCGATGCTGATGGCCAATTCGACTTTAATGATATCTATCAGTTGTTTGCCACCCAAAAAAAAACCAAAGCTGACATGGTTATAGGCTACTATTTAGGTAGAAAGGTTCCTTTTTATCGAATTTGGGGATCAAAAGTCTGGCAATTTGTTGTCTGGCTTCTTTTCGGCCTTAAAGTCAAAGATATCGACTGTGGTTTTAAATTAGTCAACAAAAAAGTTATAGATACTATTCCTCGTTTAGAATCTGAACGTGGCCCTTTCATTAGTTCCGAATTTTTGATTAAATCCAAAATGGCCGGCTTCAAAATTGTCGAAACCGGAGTTCATCATTTTTCCCGTTTAGAAGGTGAAGCTACCGGCGCCAAGCTCAATGTTATCCTTTCCGGTTTAAAAGATCTGATTAGACTAAGATTTAAAATCAAGCCCAAAAATTAAATGGCAAAAATTGTTTCTTTCCTTCGTCATAATTGGCCAATCATCATAATCCTACTTTTAGCCTCTTTTCTCCGACTTTTTCGGATTTCTGAATACATGGAATTTTTAGGAGATCAGGGTCGCGACGTTGTCATTATCCGAGATTTTCTCAAAAACGGCAATTTATTTTTTATCGGTCCTCAAACCAGTATTGGCAACATGTATCTTGGCCCCTGGTTTTATTATTTTATCGCTCCTTCACTTTTATTTGCCAACTTTTCACCTGTCGGTCCGGCTGTGTTTATTGCTTTACTTTCTGTCGCCACCGTCTACCTAATCTATCGTTTCGCTTTAACCCTTTTTAAAAATCCCTTTTCAGCTTATTTAGCCGCCTTTTTCTATGCCATCTCTCCGGTAGTTATTAAATATAGTAATTTCATATGGAATCCCAATGTCATGCCATTTTTCTCTCTTCTCTTGGTCTATTCACTCTATCATGCCTTTTTTAATAAACGTTTCAACTATCTAATACTTGCTTCTGCCTCCTTTATTATGACCCTAAATTCCCACTATTTAGCCTTCGCCCTAATTCCCATCATCGCTCTCTGTTATTTCATCTTTATTGTAAATAATAGAAACAACAAAAAAACTCTCAAAAAACTTGTTAAGCCCACAATTATTGCCATAATAATTTTCATTTTGTCCCTAACTCCTCAAGTACTATTTGATATTAAACATAACGGTCAAAACGTCAACGCCCTTGTTACCTTTTTTACCCAGAGAGAAACCACTGTCTCCATCAAACCATACAAAGCCCTCCCACTTGCCTTTCCGCTTTTTGACCAAATTAATACCCGTCTGATTTTTGGCAAAAATACCCAAGTCGCTCCTTACGCTTCCATTGCTTTTGCTCTATTACTATTATTTACTTTTTTCCGCCTACTCGCCCCCACCATCAATCAAAAAAGAACTATTAAAATTACTAGGAGTTTTATCGGCTACTTACTCCTCTTGTCATGGTACGCCATTGCCATTATTGGACTCGGGCTTTACAAACAACATGTTTACGATCATTATTTTGCCTTTGTTTTCCCCGCCGTTTTTATTCTTTTGAGTATAACTATATCAACTATCTATAAATACGGCATATTAGGCAAAATCATCGCTTTCTTTATTATTATTTCCCTTACTTTGCTTTCGGCTCTACAAAACCCTCTCCGTTATCCGCCTAATAGGCAACTCCAAACTACTCGCCAAATTACTCAATCCATTATCGATTCTTCCGACAATCAGGACTTTAATTTTGCTCTACTTGCCAAACAAAATTACGACCCAGGTTATAAATACTTCTTTTACAAAAATGATTCACCACTCTACGAAATTCGCGAAAAACTTACCAATCAACTATTTGTTGTCTGTGAACCTCATCCTGATATCGATTGTCAACCTATCAATCATCCCGAATGGGCTATCGCCGCCTTTGGCTGGGCTAAAATCGACTCGGAGTGGGAAATTAATGGTCTAAAAATCTACAAACTGGTGCATACTCAGGATTAAAATGTATAATCAAATCATGAACTCACTCTCCATAGTTATCCCTTGCTACAACGAAGAAGCAAACCTTAAAAGGGGAGTCTTAGACCAGGTAAACGAATTTCTCCAAAAACAGTCATACGAATGGGAAGTCATTATCGCCAACGACGAATCAACCGACAATAGCCTTGAATTTATCAAAAAATACACTCAAACTCATCCGAGATTTTCGTATCTTGATTTACCTCATGGTGGCAAACCTTCAGCCGTCTGGGGTGGAATTCAAGCCGCCAAATACCCTATTGTTCTATTTACTGACATGGATCAATCAACACCTATACAAGAAATCCAAAAAATATTACCCAATTACCAGAAAAATTACGATGTCGTCATCGGTTCCCGGGGGTCTGAGCGTGACGGCACGGGCTTACTTCGCTTAATTGGTTCAAAAGTATTTCTTTTTAGTCGTCGACTGGTTCTTCTTCCCAAAATTACCGATACTCAATGTGGTTTTAAATCCATGAAGACCGAAGTTGCCAAAAAAGTTTTTCCCCAACTTCAATTTTTTAAAGACAAAAGTCCCCAAAAAGGTTGGCGCGTTTCCGCCTACGACGTTGAACTCCTCTTTATCTGCCAAAAAATGGGTTATACCATCAAAGAAGTTAAAGTTGAATGGAAAAACGAAGATACTTCCACCACCAAAGGCGACCTAAATGCCCGCTACAAAAAAGAATCGATTCAAATGATAAAAGAAATCATTCGGGTTCTCAAAAACAACTTTAAAGGCGTTTATGACCAAAAATAAAATAAGCCGTTTTGTCCCCATTATATTGGCTTCTGTATTTATCACCCTCCTCTATTTTGTCAGCAGATTACAAAATCTGACCGCCATTCCCGTTTTTGGTGATGAAGCCATCTATATCCGTTGGTCTCAAATTATCAAAAGTGTTGATTCACTTCGCTTTGTGCCTCTCTCTGATGGCAAACAGCCTCTATTCATGTGGATTACCGTTACCTTTTTTAAATTTATAAATGATCCCCTAATCGCCTCACGCCTATTATCTGTAATTTCGGGCTATTTCACCCTAATCGCCATTTCTCTAACCTTGGCCATCTTAATAAATTTCAGATCAAAAATATTAAATCCTCTTGAATTTATTGCCCAGTCAATAACAAATAATTATAAATATTGTCTTTTTATTTCCTTAATTTATATATTTACTCCCTATTCATTCTTTTTTGACCGTCTTGCCCTTCCCGATTCCTTACTCTCAACTCTAATCAGTTTCTCTCTCTTCTTTTTAATTCTTATCACTAAATATCCCCGACTCGATTTATCAATCTTATTAGGTTCTTTTCTCGGTCTCGCCTGGCTAACCAAATCTCCCGCCCTATATTTTGTGGTAATTTCCTCAGTTTGGCTTTTAATAAATACCTTTAAAAATAAATTCAATCTTTTTTACTCAGCCATCTCGGCTACCATCGCCTTTGTTATCTATAATATTCTTCGACTTGGTCCTCAATTTCACCAAATCGCTCTCAGAAACCAAGACTATGTTTGGGGTCTATCCGATATTCTAAGTCACCCTTTTGATCCTCTTAAATCTCACTTTTTAGCCGTTCTCAAAATTTGGTCAACCTACCTAAATTGGGCCATTGTTATTCTGCCTTTAATTGCTTTAATTTTTTATATATTAAAATCAAAAAAACAATTTTTCCTCCTAAATCCACTATTCCTGTTAATAGTCTGGTTTATTTCGCCCCTATTAGTTACCATTACCTTTGTTAAAACCTTTACTGCCCGCTATATTTTATTTTCTCTACCTTCTTTGCTAATTATTTTCTCCTCCGTTTTTTACTATTTTTTTCAAAAATCAACCAAAAAACCTATATTAATTGCCTTAATAATTCTTCTCCAGATTCCCAGCTTTATTTTTATTCATCAAATTAGTACCAAACCCGAATCAGTCACCTTACCACCCACCGAAGCCGGTTATATTCAAGACTGGACATCCGGTTGGGGTATAAAGTCAGTTTCAGAGTATCTCATTGATCGAAGCAGTTTTGTAAATGTTATTGTTGGTACCGAAGGTTATTTTGGCACCCTCCCCGACGGTCTTCAAATTTATACCAATCAAGTTCCCCAGTTAACTGTCTTCGGAGTCGGTCTCGACTTTACCACTATTCCGGAAAAATTAATTGATGCCCACCAATATGGCGACGAAGTATATTTACTTATAAATCAGAGTCGTAATAAATTACTGCCAGACGAAATTAAAAAATTAAAAGAAATCCAAATACATCCTAAACCAGCCGGTGATAATTTGATTCTCTATCGGTTAATCTAATAATATGGCTATCAAAAACTTAATTAAAAATAACTTAGTCTTAATTCTTCTTATTGTCCTTATTATTCCCACTTTTTCCTTTTTACTCAAACCTGGTATGTATTGGAATATGCACGACGATATGCAACCAATTCGTCAACTTTCCTTTGAAAAGTGCTTACTTGATGGCCAAATTCCCTGTCGTTGGTCGCCTGACCCAGGTTATGGCTACGGCTACCCACTTTTTAACTTTTACCCACCTATGCCCTATATTGTCGGCCAGTTTTTTAGATTTCTATCATTCGACTTTATTACCACCATCAAACTAACCGCCATCACCCAAACCATATTAGCCGCTGTTTTTATGTATATTCTCGCTTCCTCTATCTTTGGCAAGCTTGGTGGCTTATTATCTGCCCTATTTTATTCATACGCACCTTATCATGCCCTAAATATTTATGTTCGCGGAGCCATGAACGAAGCTTGGGCGGCCGTATTTTTCCCTCTAATTCTCTATTTCTCTCGTCGTTTAATTCTAGAAAAGCGCCATAAACATCTAGTCTTATTATCCCTAAGTTTAGCCGGCTTATTGCTCTCTCATAATCCCATGGCCCTAACCTTTTTACCTATCTTTGCTGCCTGGGTATTATTTTGGTACCTATCAACCTTCAAAAAAATTAATTTAAACCTTATTTGGCAAAACAAAAAACCATTAATCCAAATAATTTTATCAGGATTATTAGCCGTTGCTTTAACCTCCTTTTACACTATTCCTGTCCTATTGGAAACAAAATATGTTCAAATCGAATCTATGTTTTCCAATTATTATCACTGGTCAGTTCATTTCACTAGCCTTTACCAATTATTTATTAGTAGCTTCTGGGGAGACGGTGCCTCCGTTTGGGGACAAGAGGACAACATGTCTTTCATGGTCGGTTACCTTCATTGGCTAATTCCCTTGGTCATCTTAGTCCTAAGCTCTTTTAAATTATTAAAAACAAAAAAAATTAAATTAAATTTAATTCTACCTATCTTCATCGGCTTAATGGCCCTATTTGCTGCCTTTATGACTCACGAAAGATCGGCTTTTATCTGGTCAATGTTGCCCATTATTCAAAAAATCCAATTCCCTTGGCGTTTTTTAAATCATTCCGCTTTTCTATTTTCGCTATCAGTTGCTGCCCTCCCCGCCACTCTTTCCTATTTTATAAAATCACCCAAAATTAAAAATGGTTTAATTACCGCTGTCATTCTTGGTTTAATCATCGTTAATAAAAACTACTTTATACCCCTTACTTCCGGTCCAATTACCGACGAACAAAAACTTTCCGGTCAGTCATGGGTTTATCAAGTCACCTCCGGCATTTATGACTATCTTCCTAAAACCGCCAGAGTTGCCCCCCAATCTGCTGCCAAAGAATTTATTGACGATATCAAACCTAAGTCAGAATATGAACTCACCGGCCAAAAAAGAGGTACTGATTGGCTGTTTTTTAATATAAAGCTTACCCAAGATTCAACCTTAACCCTGGCAAATCTTGCCTACCCTGGGTTTACTCTTTACCAAAATGGTCAACCTATTAAATATGACATTGAACCTGAACTGGGTCGAATCACTGTCAATTTACCGGCCGGTAATCACCAGCTTTATCTCAAACTTCAAAACACTCCAACCCGAAACATTGCTAACACCATATCTCTAGTCGCCTGGGGGGCACTTTTAGGTTTATTACTCAAAAAACTATGGATCAAAAAGAAATTGATTTAATTAAAACCAAAAGTACCAGCTCTGTTCTTTTCCTTTCCATTCGCAATTTCGGCATCCAAGGAATATCGACTCTTGGTTTTTTTATTCTCACCGTTCTGCTTGGTGCCGCCGAAGTAGGCTTATTTGCTATTGTTGCCGAATCAATCGGCATATTAGGTTATTTTTCTGACTTGGGATTGGCTGCCGCCTTAATCCAACAAAAAGAAAAAATTTCCAAAATTGACCTACGCACCACTTTCACCATTCAACAAATACTAGTATTTCTATGCTTAATAGTCGTTGCTTTAGTCTTTCCTCAACTGGCAGAAGCTAAAGGATATGGCCCCAAAGAAACCTGGATTCTCATTTCTCTTTGTTTTGCCTTTGTCGCCGCTTCATTTAAAACCATTCCCAGTGTCCTACTTGAAAGAGATTTAAACTTTAAACTCCTGTCAACTATCGATATTATCGAAAATACCATATTTTATGTAGTTGCCGTCGTTTTTGCCTATCTAAAATTTGGTGCCTATTCATATGCCATCGCCACCTTCGCTCGAAGCTTGGTTGGTTTAGTCATTATTTACTCTGTCAGTCCTTGGCCTATTGGTTACTCAATTTCACCAAAAGCCGCTAAAAAATTATTCAAGTTCGGTATCCCTTTTCAATTAAACACTTTTATTGCTGTGGCCAAAGATAGGTTGTCTAATCTGGTAGTCGCCGGCATTATCGGCCGTGAAGCGTTTGGCATACTATCCTGGGCTCAAAAAGCCACCCGAGTTCCTCTCAGTTTTATGGATGCCATTATGAAAGTTTCCTTTCCCGCTTTTTCCCGCCTCCAGCTTGAAACCGAGTATTTAAAAAAATCAATTTCCAAAAGCATCTATTTTATTGCTCTGGTCGTTTTTCCAGCTCTTGCCGGAATTGCTGCAGTTGCTCCGGATCTTATTAATTTAATTCCCAAATATGGCAAATGGCTCCCCGCCGTTTTGCCTTTATACTTTTACGCTGCTAGCGCCGCAATTGCCGCCGTTACCACCCCTATAACCAATGCTTTCAACGCTGTCGGCAAAATTACTACCACTACCAAATTAATGATCATGTGGACTGTCTTAACCTGGATTTTTTATCCCACCCTAAGTATAAAATATGGCTATGTAGGTACCGCCATTGCTGCCCTTATCGTTGGCATAAGCTCTTTTTATGTTTGGCACCTAGCCCATCAAATGTTTAAAGTTAATATTATTAGTACTATCAAGATACCCCTACTTACTTCGATTTTTATGCTATTAACTATTTTAAGTATAAATTTGTTAGCTCTACCCACACTAACTACCTTTATTTTAAAAATTATCGTCGGCTTATTCGTCTATTTGTTACTAAATTATATTTTATCCCGTCAACAAATTTTCTGGTTTGTTGATCAGCTCAAATGTCTTCTCGTCAAAAAATCGGTCTAATTATAAGTCTGATTGTTGCCACTATATTTTTGGCACTTCCTCAAATTAGAAATGGTCTAAATTACCAATATGGACAGGGATTTTGGGGTCCATCAGGTCACGATATGATCTGGCACATTGCCCTCAGCCATCAAGCCCAAAATCCTCTCAAAATCCAACACCCCACTTTTTCCGGATCACTTTTGCAAAACTATCACCCTTTTTACAATCTTTTAGTAAACTTGACATCAAAAATAACCAATATTTCCATTCAAACATTATCTTTTCAAATACTACCGATACTTTTTTCCCTACTACTTGCAGCTTTAAGCTTTAAAATTGGTTTTAAATTATTTGGCTACACCGGTGGACTCCTCCATCTGTTTTTTAATTCATTTTCATCCTCTTTCGGCTGGCTAGTTTCCCTAATCAGAAATCAAGATTTGTATGGTGAGTCAATTTTCTGGTCAATGCAATCTGCCTCCACTCTGTCAAATCCACCCTACACCCTCTCCCTAATTTTTATTATGCTTGGTTTACTAATCTTGCTTAAAAATAAGCTAAAAACAATAGACTATATATTTCTCTTTATAATCAGTCTTGTTCTTCCGGTTACCAAAGCCTATGCTACTTTCGTTTGGTTTCCCTTATTTTTCCTAATTTTAATCTTAAATAAATCTACACTTAAAAAATATATTTTCTTTGCCATCACTGCCATTTCTAGTTACATTTTATTCAGCTATTATAATTCCGGTTCTACCAGTCTTTTTGAATTCAATCCATTTTGGTTTATTCACAGTCTAATCGATTCACCCGATCGTTTATTTTTACCACAACTTTCCGCCTATAGATTTAATTTGTCCACTATTCTTGATCCGCGTTATCTAGCCATCGAAATATTTACTTTAATTATATTTATTATTGGCAATTTTAGTTGGCGAGTATTTGGCTTCATTAAACCCCAAAAACAATATCAAAAAATCTATTTTTCAATTTTACCGGTAATTATATTTTTATTTTTAATCCCTCTATTTTTCACTCAAAAAGGTAACACTTGGAATTCCATCCAATTTCTCTACTATTCATTATTTTTGACAAACATTTTACTTACCGCTTTTTTTATTTCTCATTTAAATAAAAAAATAGTCAAAATTTTTCTAGCAATTACAATATTAACCAGTATTATAGCCAATATTGGCACCTATCAAACCTATTTAGGCAACCCCGCTCCCACCGCTATTTTCCCCAAAGAAATTGAAGCACTAAACTTTTTGTCCCAACAACCTAAAGGAGTAGTCTTAACCTATCCCTTCAACCCTTATTTCAAAAACTCTTTTTCTCAAACTCCACTACCTTTATATACCTACGAAACCACTGCTTATGTGTCTGCTTATACCGGATTTCCTGTTCATTTAGCTGATCAAATGAATCTCCAAATATCGGGCTATAACTACCAACCCAGACTTGATCAAATTAATAAATTCTTTAAACAAGATTCGGAGTTTGAAAATAGGGGACTTCTGGTCAATAATCAGATAGATTATGTCTATCTTGTCGACAAGCAGATTGATAGTACTCAACTCGATTTAACTAAAATGTCTCTTCAAAAAATATTCGATAATAGCTACGTTAATATTTACCAAGTCAATAGGTGATAAACTAAACCATGAGTAAAAAACCTACCATATCAGTTGTCATTAATGTTAAAAATGAAGCTGAAAATCTTAATCGCTGTCTCAAAAGTGTCAAAAACTTTGCCCAAGAAATTATTATTGTCGATATGCACTCATCAGATGATTCCGTCAGCATTGCCCAAAGTTATGGTGCCAAAGTATTTCAATATCGGGTCATGAAATTTGTCGAACCGGCCAGAAATTACGCCCTCTCCAAAGCTACCGGTAAATGGATTATGCTTTTAGATCCAGATGAAATGCTTCCCAAATCCTTAAAAAATGAACTACTAAAAATAACCCAGAGAAAAGATGTTGATTATGTCCGAATACCTCGAAAAAATATGATTTTTGGTAAATGGATTCGTCACTCAAATTCCTGGCCTGACTACCTCATCCGCTTTTTCAAAAAAGGTATGGTTACCTGGAAAAAAGAAATCCATTCCCAACCTGAAACCAGAGGTAATGGTTTAACCCTTATGGACTCAGAAAAATTATCTATCAAACACTATAATTACACTTCAGTTGTCCAATTCGTTTATCGAGCCATCCGCTACAGTGGTATCCAAGCTGATGAACTAAAAGCCGCCGACTACAAAGTCAAAACCGGCGATTTTCTTCTCAAACCAATTCAAGAATTCAATAGCCGTTTTTTTGCCGCTGAAGGCTACAAAGATGGTATCCATGGCCTAGTTTTCTCGATTCTTCAGGCTTTTGCCATCGTCCTTGTTTACATTCGTTTATGGGAAAAACAAGGCTCCAAAGAAAAAACACTCGCCAAAGAATCTTTTGTCTCTGCCAGCCTGGAAACTGCGTTTGAATACAATTTTTGGTTTACCAAATATTTTCTCCAAGAATATTCCAAAAATATAATTAAAAATAGTTTTATTCGCCTCCGGCTGTATCTAGACCGGCTTACAAAAAACTTCTAAAATGACCAAGGTCGCTATTGCAATTCTAAATTGGCAACAAGCCAAACTAACCCAAGAAACCATCGCCTCTATTAAAAAAATAAAAACTCCTAATTTTTCCTACCATATCTATCTTTTAGATAATGGTTCAGCCGACGATTCGTATTCACTTTTACATAAAGCCTACTCAAAAGATAAACAAATTACCCTTTTTCATAGCCCCACCAATTTGGGCTTTGCTTCCGGTAACAATTATCTCTTCAAAAAAATCCCGCTTTCTCTCTACAAATATGTTTTAATGATCAACAACGACGTTATAGTCGACAGTTTATTTCTAAAAGAGTTAATCGACACTGCCAAAAAGTATCCAAAGTTTTCCCTTCTAGGCCCCAAAATATATTTTGCTCCAGGACACGAATATTATAAAAATCGTTATAAAGTTTCTGAAAAAGGCAAAGTCATCTGGTCAGCCGGAGGTACAATTGATTGGCAAAATGTTTACGGTTCTAACCGAGGCATAGACCAAATTGATACTGGTCAATACGACAAAATCGACAGCCAAATCGATTTCCTTTCAGGTTGCGCTATTCTGATTAAAGTCCCAATCCTTAAAAAATTAAATTATTTCGATGATCGATATTATATGTATCTGGAAGATGCCGATCTCTGTCAGCAAGCCAAAAAAAATAAATACCAAATTGCCTATGTCCCCAAATCAAAAATTTGGCACATAAACTCCGGTTCATCATCAGCCGGATCCTCGCTTCACGACTATTTTCTCACCCGTAATCGCCTTTTATTTGCTTTTAAATTTACACCAATAAAAACAAAACTAGCTATTCTTCGGCAAGCCTTTTCTATTTTATTCAAATCAAAATCAAATTGGCAAAAAAAAGGTGTCGCTGATGCATTTATTGGTCGATGGGGGAGGGGATCATGGTGAAAAATAATCTAAAGCTAAGTGTAATTGTTATAGCTGGTAACGAGCAAGACATGATTTCTGATTGTCTCAAATCAGCCTTGTTTGCCGATGAATTAATTTTAATTACCACTCCCTCCAGTACCGACGACACTCTCAAAATTGCTAAAAAGGTTACCCCAAATTTAGTATCGTCACCCTATTCCCATCCCGGTATTGATTTTTCTGCCTGGAGAAATCACGGAGCCAAACTAGCCAAAGGACAATGGATCTTATTCTTAGACGCCGACGAAAGAATCTCACCAGAACTCAAATCCGAAATAGAAAATATAATTAACGATCCAAATCCAAAATTTACCAACTATGACTTACCCCGCGCCAATTACTTTCTTGGTAAAAGAGTTCGTTTTGGCAACACCTATCCCGATTATGTCAAAAGATTGTTTTTAAAATCCAAGTTTTTAGGGTTTAAAGGCAAACTCCACGAACAACCCCAAATAATCGGTGAAAGCGCTAAAATTAAATCCGATCTTTTGCACTACACTCACCGGGATTTAACCAGCATGCTCGAAAAAACCATTAAATGGACAAAGCTTGAAGCCGACCTCTTGCTAAAAGCCAATCATCCACCCGTCGTCTGGTGGCGTTTTCCCCGAATGATGTTTACCAAATTTTTCGAAAGACTTATTAAACAACAAATGTTTCGGGATGGCACAGTTGGTTGGATTTCTGTTATCTTTGAAGTATTCAACACCTTTATAATTTATGCCCGACTCTGGGAGATGCAACAAAATGAAAAAAGCCGCCATCTATGATCCATATTTAGACACTCTCGGGGGTGGTGAACGTTACTGCCTAACTGTTGCCGAAATACTCTTAAAAAATGGTTATCAGGTCGACCTATTTTGGTCAGGTGACCAGGAGTTAATTACCAAAGCCAAAGAAAGGTTTAACCTTGAAATTGAAGATCTTAGATTAGTTCCCGATATTTTTCACCTATCTCCTAGCAAAATTGATCTCATCGACGACACCAGTAGCTTAAAATCTCTTTCTATTAGTCCACCCAACAAACAAGATGCACTTTCAAAAATCAAAACTATAATCACCCGTCTCAAAAAACTTAGTCGCTACGATTTAATTTTCTATTTATCCGATGGCTCTCTACCTTTTTTGTTTTCCAAAATTAACTTACTCCATGTTCAGGTTCCCTTTAACCATCTTCCTCAAAGCCCGCTAAACAAACTATTAAGAAAGATAAAAATAAACAATTATCGTCACATAATCTGTAATTCTGACTTTACTCAAAAATTCACTCAAAAAAACCTTCCTCAAAAAACAACCGTTCTTTACCCACCAGTTGATATTGAAAAATTTTCACCTGCCAAAAATAAAGAAAATATTATCCTATCCGTTGGTCGTTTCGACAATATACTTAATGCCAAAAAACAGGATGTGTTGATTTATGCTTTTAATAAACTTACTAAACTTTACCCAAACCACGGCTGGAAGCTTGTACTCGCTGGCGGTTCACTCGAGTCCCCCGATAAAAACTTTTACCTAAAGTGTTTAAAAGATATGGCCGAAAACCAAAACATCGATTTCATTATCAATCCAAGCTTCAAAGAACTTACCCAGCTTTATTCTCTAAGTAAAATCTATTGGCACGCTGCCGGTCATGAAGTTGATCAGGAAAAAAATCCCGAAAAAACTGAGCACTTTGGTATGACTGTCGTCGAAGCCATGGCTTCTGGTGCCGTTCCTGTAGTCGTTAGTAAAGGTGGTTTGACTGAAATCGTCGAAGACGACAAAAATGGCTACCTTTGGGACAGTATTTCTGAGTTAGTTGCCAAAACTCATTCTTTAATGTCATCTCCGGAAATTTTAGAAAAACTGTCAAAAAACGCCCTAGACTATAGTCAAAACTTTTCAAAACAAAAATTCACTAATAAATTTATTAAATTAATTTCATGAAAATTTCTGTCATAGTCACCAATTTCAATGGTCATAATCTCCTCAAAAAAAATTTACCCACAGTTATCCTAAATAGCCCAGAGGCTTTTGAAATATTTATTGCCGACGATGCTTCCACTGACAGTTCTTTGGATTATGTCAAAACGCTTCAAGATAAATTTCCTAAACTAAAAATAATTTCTCACCAAAAAAATATTGGCTTTGGCGCCAACACTAATTTAGCTGTCAAAAAATCAAATGGCGATCTGATTGTTCTCCTAAATTCCGACATCAAACCCGCTCCCAACTATATAAAAAATACCCTCAAGCACTTTAATAATCCAAAAGTCTTTGG
>DFZG01000066.1:0-756 GCA_002382075.1 Candidatus Shapirobacteria bacterium UBA4062 | reverse complement strand
AGTTGTATTATCCGAAAAGATGTTTTTCTCAAATTGGCTGGTTTTGACCCTATTTATGCCCCTTTTTACTTTGAAGATTTAGACCTTGGTATTCGTGTAGCTCGTTCAGGTTTTAAGATGATTTGGGAACCTAGTGCCATTGTTGAGCATCGACACGAGCAAACCATGAGTAAACAACCAAAGCATCTTCTAAATTATGTCAAAGAAAGGAACCATCTTATTGTCACCAGAAGATTCCTGCCACCTGAAATGAAATTTTTTCACCGATTAAGCCTAATTGGTCGAGTCCTTTCCGGTCCAAATTATATAAAAATTATCCGCGCTGCCAAAAATCAAATTAATAAGTATCCTAAGCCAATAATATTGAAAAATAATAAATGACATGGCTAGTAAAAAACCCCAATTATCTATCATTATCCTCACTTGGAATACCGCCAAAATAACCCAAACTTGTGTCAGAAGTATCAATCAACATTTAAAAAACAAACTTGATTACGAAATAATTCTTGTTGATAACGCCTCAACCGACAACACTACCACCCTCCTCAAAATCGAAGATAATTTGGTCATCATCAAAAACAAGCAAAATTATGGTTTTTCCAAAGGCAATAATATTGGCGCCCAAAAAGCTAAAGCTGATTATCTGCTCTTCCTTAATTCAGATATTGAAATAATTGATTCCAATTTAGTTAATATGCTCAATTATTTTCAAGACAATTCTCAAATCGGTCTAATCGGTCCTAAGTTTTTAAATCC
>DFZG01000020.1:1605-3401 GCA_002382075.1 Candidatus Shapirobacteria bacterium UBA4062 | reverse complement strand
AAAGACCGGCGATGGCGTAGGAAAAAGTGATTAGTAGCAGAGTAGTGACAAGTTGAGGAACAGCGTTTTGAATGCTGATAACAGCCTGGGGAGAAATTTTTACTCGAAGAACAATAAGAAGACCGATAATAATGAAAGCAATTGAGGCGAGAATATAGGTAAAATTGCGGAAGTTTCGCCAAATGGGAATAAGAGGTTCAAGGCCTTTGAAGCCAATGCCTTGGGCGTAAACTGGTTTGCCCAGAAAATTGTCTTTGACTTGGGCAATATATTGAATGCCGGAGGCGGGTGGTTGATAAAGGGAGGCAATGGCATTGCTGGTAGTACCAGCTAGGCCCCCGGGAATCCAAAAGAAAGATGTGCCACTGACAACTTCTTCGGGTATTTCACCAACTAAACCATTTAAAAGAGAAACGAGGTTGGTGTTGAGGCCATTATTGAGCCAGGATTCTTGGTTGGTACCTTGTTTGAAAGCATCGTTGGTGTCTTGGTAAATATTTTGAGCTAAAGTATGACCAACAAAGAAAGTAGCTGAAAATAAAGCTATAAGAAGGAAAAGGTTTTTGAAATAGGGAAAGAGTCGGGTATCGCGGCGATTGAGGTGATGAAGAAAATTAGTAAAGGACATTCTTCCAAATTTTAGCATAAAAAGAGGTTAATAAATTTTAGTAAGTGGTTTTTTGCCAAGCAGCTGGTTGAAGATGTTTGGCCAAATCATTGAGAGAATTGATGACCGGTTGGCCGGGATTGGGGAGATCGGAACCTTCGGTGGTGTAGGAGCCGGGGGTGTCGGCTAAATGTTTGGCACTCTTGGCGGGGAGAAGATGACGGATGGCGGTGGAGGTGGTGTCACTGGCTTTTTCGGCTTGGGCGGGGTTTTTGACGACAATTTGGGTAGAGCCAGAATAGGATTCGCTTTGGTCAAAAATAGTGCCAAAAAATTTGAGAATGCGGGCAATAAAGTTGAGAGGAGAAGTGGTGTCGGAGAGATTGGGAGCGAGTTTGGGGCTGGTTTGACCATAGTCATGTTTGGTAACTGAGGCTTTTTGAGGAAGAATGGAGGTAAAAACTGATTGATTGGTGGAAGAAGCCAATCCACCAAGGCCAACCTGGTTAATAGGAACGGTTTTAATGTAGACCATTTGGTCATTGTGGTTTTCGTAGATATCAACATATTGAGGAGCGGCATCGGAATCGGCGGTGACGGGAAGACTATTGAAAACGCGGAGAGCTTCAGAGAGATTAAGGATGGAATTGGCAGATTTGGAGAGAAAAACAGAGGCGGCGGCGGAAGAGAGAGAAGAGTTGTTTAATAGAGTGGTGGGAACAGATTGGGAATTACAAGGTAAGGCAACGGGATAGAAAATAGGTTGGTCTTTGAGAAGGTAGGCAAGTTGGGAAAGACGGAGGGTTTTGTCGGGGATGGTGATTTTGTTGTCTAAAATGGTGTCGGAGCGAAAGCTGGGGTCGAGAGTATTGACGGCTTGAATGAGGCGTTTACTGGCAAGACAACGGTGATCTTTTTGGGAAAGAAACCTTTGGCCGAGATTGGAGGCGCCAGTTTGGTTGCGAAGGTTAAGGCTAGAAAAAGCTTTTTTGAGAATATCGGGAGAGGAAAGAGGGTTTTTGAAGGAATTACCGGTGTATTCGTTGAAGGATTTGAGAAGAGGCCGAGCCTGAGGATCCTGTTCTTTTTTTAGCTCCGTTACATCATAGGGATCAAAAATGGGTTCACCGCTGGGAGTGGCAACACCGATTTGGTCGGGATCAAAAGAATTTTGAACAATAATTATTTG
>DFZG01000020.1:0-1423 GCA_002382075.1 Candidatus Shapirobacteria bacterium UBA4062 | reverse complement strand
ATGGCCATAGCCAGAGTAGAACTGGATTGAGCGGTAGCTTTGGGGTCACCGGCCGAAGTGAGATATTGAAAACCACCGGAGATAAACATGAAGATAAAGGCGAGACCGGCGATATAGACAATAACCTGAAGAACGTTGTAGAAAAGACATTCGATGCCCTGGATAGTGGCAACATCACCCATAAAAACACATTTTTGGCCGGAAGAGGTGGTTTGATCCTCCCACTTAAGAGTGGTTTGGGATAAAACGGGGGTGGAAGCTAGAGAGAAGAGAAGAAAAGAAAAAATAAGTAATGAGAAAATTTTTTGGATCATGCCATATTATAAATCAATGTAAGGTAAAGAAAAACCCTCCGATGATTTTCGGAGGGTTTTTAATTTTTGAAAGAAAATTAGTTGCCTTGGAGAGTCGGAATACTGATGCCACTGATGATAGAAATACCAAAAATGGTTTCAATAAGCTTGACAATAGCCCAAGCAGCAAAGACAATGGCTAAACCAATGAGAGCATTGGTAATTTGGTTACGGGCATTGGTAACATTTTTTTCGTCACCTTCGGACATGACCCATCGGAGACCTCCAAGAACGAGCATAAAGAAAAAAACGAGAGCAACGACGAGCATAATTAAAGAAATAGCTCCGGAAACGATACCAGCAACAGTGAGGTTTTCGAGATTGGAGAAATTATCACCTTTGGTGGTGATATTTATTTCTTGAGCGTAAACGGGAGCGGCGATAGCGGCGAACTTGATTTGATTGACTATTTTTTGAATCATTTTTATTTTTGGTGATTAATAATTATTAATAATGTATTTTAGCAGTAAGTTAGAAGTTTTTAAATGTTTTTATTTTAAAGAGGGGATAGTAAGCTGTAAAGTATCGAGGCCGGTGATGCCAAAAATGGTGCCGATAAGCTTGAGAACGGCAAAAATGGCAAAAACAATAAAAAGTCCCATAAAAGCATAGGTGAGTTTTTTGCGACCTTTTTTGATTTTTTCCGGATCACCTTCGGAGGAAATAAAATCGAGACCACCGGTAATGAATTGCAATAAGAAAAAGATGACGGCAACTAGCATAAGAAGGGAAATGGTGGTTTGAACAAGGTTGCTGGTAAAGGCTTGAGGGTTGGATTGCATTTGATTAGTAACGTCGGGATTGATAACAGGATTAGTGATTAGAGCGTAGACAGGCTTGATTAAGTTCATTTGATGGTGTTATTGAAAAAATTATTAAGATCAAAAATTTTGTCGATGCCCAAAACTGAAGCAAAAAGGGAGACGAGGCCGAGGGCAACAACGATGACAATGATGCCCAAAAGGCCATCGGTGAGTTTTTTGCGGGCGGTTTCCATTTTGCCTTTGTCACCTTCTGAGGACATAAAGAGGTAGCCGGCTAAAATTACCTGGATGACAAAGTAAATAAAA
>DFZG01000040.1:2452-5914 GCA_002382075.1 Candidatus Shapirobacteria bacterium UBA4062 | reverse complement strand
TCTGTAACCTGCCAATCCGGCAACTGCTCGGACCGCAGCGGCGGGGCAACTCCTACTTGCCCGTCCGAATCCGCCCACTGGCGGAGTAGGTGGGCCTGCTGGACAAATTAGCTGTTAACATAACTCATGACGAATAAATTTTTTAATTTCACAAAGAATCCTTCCTCCGAGATTAAAGATTTAGTCAAAAAATATATTAAAGTTGGGGATTTAGTAAATTTGGCAAGTAATGAATTTCCCGACTATTACATAAAGGTTGAAGTGGTTACGATCACAAGCGACAAATCTCAATTCACCGGAAAATTAGTAAATGAAAATCTAGCCGTTTTTCCTGATTTAAAAATTGGTGACCATGTCGAATTTCATGATTTTGAGATTGGTCAATATCTGAATAAAGACGATCATCCTGAATACAAAAAACACGAGGAAGAGGCGTATCTTAAAAAAGAAGCTGAAAAAAATAAATCTATTGTAATGGGTCCGATTAAAGATTTTGACTACTTCTATGATTATTCAGGATATCCAAGAATTAGTATTGATGAAACAAAAAAAATAACAGTTGGCGATACGGTTTACATGGGACATGAGGAGTATGAGGATTTGTGGTTAGAGGCGAAAGTAGTTTTTGTTTCTGACGACAAAAAAACACTCCGTGGGATGATTACACATACAGATCCTAATATATTTAAAGGTTTAAAAATTGGTGATCAAGTAAATTTTCACGACTACGAAATAGCAAATTACTCTTCTAAAAACTAAATGAATAAAAAATGCGTTCATAGTTGGACAAAATCCGGAATTTGGGATGGTAAAACACCAGACGGTGAAAGAACTGGTGGAATAGTCTATAGGTGCCCCCTTTGTGGTGACGAGGTTTTTTCCTCGGAGGAAGCCCTTAAAAAAGGTGGAACTATAAACAATGACACTGATGTGTTTGGAAAAAAAATATAACACCATCAATGTTTCAGTATTTCTACAACTCGTTTCATTTTACTTCGTATAAAATCTTGTCAACCAACCCTGTAATCTGCCAACCCAGCAACTGCTCGGAGCGCAGCGGCTGGGGTTTACCCTGAGCTTGCCGAAGGGCCTTGCTGGACACTATTTTAACTGTGTTACGATTTTTCTTAATTGATTTCGAGAATAATTTTCCCTGTCGATAGTTATTCCTCGCTGTTCGGCTTCGTTTAAAACATCATTTCTTTTTATCAATATTTCTTCCGGACTTGAATAAGTTGAAATACCTAAAATGGTGGCGATTTCAGGTAGCTTTCTTTCCTCAATATTTTCAATCATTTTTTTGTATTCCAATAAAATAAACTCCTCAGGTTTTCCTAATTCCTGTTTACTTAATTCGTATACTTCGGGAGAACCACCAAACAATTTAATTCTTTCAGTTAAATTATCCTTAATTTTTTGTTTTACTAACTCATAATTATCATTTGAATCAATACTTACCTCTGGAAACTTCCTCATCAAATACCCAACTCTTCTTGCTTTTATTTTCTCTACATCATGCTTCCATGCTTCCATATCAATTTGTTTTTTTACTTTCTCCTGTTGTTGCCATAAGCCCATAGACTCTTTCGATTGGTTACCTAAGTTTTGATCAATTATTTGGTGTATTTTTTCTAAATCATCAGACATTATCTTTTCGTGTATCAAGTTAGTTGGAATTATGGCTTTTATCTCGTTTGGATTTATGGAAAATTTCACCGCCACTTCCCCAACTAGTTCCTTTTTGGCAGTTTCTATCCTTGACAGGGGTATATCCATAACTAAAACACCCCCATTTTGGTTTGTCCACCTCATTGCATCTTCTAAGATGGTTGAAGCTGATAAATATGGTTCAATACCGATATCTGTTGATAATCCACCCGGATGCAATATTTGATTAAATGTTAAGATTTCTCTGACGCTCCTTCCCTTCAAAACTTCGTCCTCTATTTCCCATAGCTGTTGAGATAATTTTTCGCTTTGTTTGAAATTGACACTCTTTACTCTTTCTTCAATATATCTCGTTAAATTATCATAAACTGGCTCGTTAGCCAATGTTTCTGCCAAAGGTTCAATTTTATTCCCTATCCTCACCTCTCCCGGGGATGTGTCAATTCTTCCCGCATAACACATTTGATTATCAATAATTTCCGAAGACAAACTAGTAATCCCGCGATAAACTCTCATTGTCGTTTCATTAGGATCAAAATATTCTTTGCGAAAATATATTTTTGGGAAAGCATCAATTCCGGTTTCAACTGGCTTATAAGCTGATAAACCCTCGTTAGTTTTAATTCTAATAGGTTCTAGATCCATTGAGTGAGTATAACCCAATACAATTTAGTAGAATATTTATTAAGTTAGTTTAACAAAAACTCCTTTTTTCATCTGCTAAAATATCACAGTGTATCTTTCCCGAGTTTTATTACAAAATTTCCGTTCTTACCCCCAAAAACTCCTTGAGTTTGATCCGAAGGTTAATTTGATTATCGGTCCCAATGGTTCCGGTAAAACCAATATTTTGGAATCAATTTACTTCCTGTCTTCCGGGAAAAGTTTTCGAGCTTCCTCCTTATCTCAACTTCTTGCCTGGGAGCAAGCCTTTGCCACCGTCAGAGCCAAACTCATCAAAAACCAAAACGAATCCGAACTCGAGGTTCAATTAGTCAAAAGTGACAATGGCACCTCCTCAGTTTCCCGTAATTTTCTGATAGAAAAAGTCAAAAAAAGTCGCAAAACATATCTCGACGCTTTTCAGGCGGTCATTTTTCATCCCGAAGATATCCGTTTGGTTACCGGTTCACCTTCACGTCGTCGGGAATTTCTTGACGAAATCTTTACTTCCTTTCAATGGCGCTACGCTTCCGCTCTGACTCAGTACCACAAGGCTCTCAAACATCGAAACGAATTACTCGATTTAATCAGACTGGGTAAAGCTCTTAAAACCGAACTTTTTTATTGGGATCAATCTTTGGTAAAAAATGACGCCATTCTTCATGAATTTCGCCAACAATTTATCCGTCACCTTAATTCATTTTTTTCTTCTCACCCCGATTCCCAAATAAAAACAATTCACCTAAACTATCGGCCTTCAATTTTAAGCTTAGAAAAATTAGAAAAAAATTATTTACTTGACCTAGCCCGGGGACACACTCAAGCCGGGGCTCATCGGGATGATTTTTCTTTTGATAATTATATTTTCCCCGGGGAAAACAAAGATTTGGCCAACTGGGGCTCGCGGGGACAGCAAAGATTAGCCGTTTTAGCCCTGCGCTTAGGTCAAATTGACTATTTAGAAACCACCAGCAAATTCCGTCCTGTCCTCTTACTTGATGACATTTTTTCTGAGTTAGATTCTGAGCATCAAAAATTGGTCACCGCCATTTGTCGCCGCTATCAAACAATTTTTACTAGCTCTGATCCGGAGTCAGTCAAATTTTTCACCCAAACACCCAAAGTAATTAC
>DFZG01000040.1:854-2430 GCA_002382075.1 Candidatus Shapirobacteria bacterium UBA4062 | reverse complement strand
TTTTTTTACAGCCACAGCTATTAGTACCAGAAAGTGACACCGATATATTCGGTATTTTCTTTTAAATTTTTCTTTGATCTAGTTTAGGACTTGTCCTGAGCAAAGTCGAAGGATTTGTACTAAGAGTTTGATCGTGGCTCAGGGTGAACGCTGGCGATGTGCCTAAGACATGCAAGTCGAACGGGGCTTATTTTCTTCACAAAGTACCTTTTATAGGGATTTTGTGAAGAATTTAATCCAAGTGGCAAACGGGTGAGTATAAAATACGAACGTACTCTGAAGCGGGGAATAGCCCACCGAAAGGTGGGGTAATACCCCATAGTCCCTCCGGGGTAAAGATGCAAATCACTTCAGAAGCGGCGTATTTACTACCAGCTAGTTGGTGAGGTAATGGCTCACCAAGGCTATGACGGTTAACGGCTCTTAGCGGAGAGTCCGTCACAATGGGACTGAGACACGGCCCATACACCTACGGGTGGCAGCAGTTAGGAATTTTGCGCAATGGACGAAAGTCTGACGCAGCGACATCGCGTGAAGGATGAAGGCCCTCGGGTCGTAAACTTCTTTTGTTTGGGCAAGAAGCCCTTACGAATAAGGAACTACTAACTACGTGCCAGCAGTCGCGGTAATACGTAGGTTCCAAGCGTTACCCGGTTTTATTGGGCGTAAAGAGTCTGTAGGTGGTTTTTTAAGTCTTGTTTCAAAGACTCCGGCTCAACCGGAGAAAGGGGCAGGATACTGAAAGACTAGAGTTATATCGGGGTTACTGGAATTGACTGTGTAGGGGTAAAATCCGTGGATACAGTCAAGAACACCAAGCGCGAAGGCGGGTAACCAGGTATATACTGACACTCAGAGACGAAAGCTAGGGTAGCAAATCAGATTAGAGACCTGAGTAGTCCTAGCCGTAAACGATGTCCGTTAATTCTTTCTCGATTTATCGGGGAGGGATGTAAGCTAACGCGTTAAACGGACCGCCTGGGGAGTATAGCCGCAAGGCCGAAACTCAAACGAATTGGCGGGGAGGCGCACAACCAGTGGAGCATGTGGTTCAATTCGATACGAAGCGATGAACCTTACCCGGGTTTGAAATGTACCTGCACGGCCCCAGAAACGGGGCAAGCCTTAGAGGGTGGTACACAGCTGTTGCATGGCTGTCGTCAGCTCGTGACGTGAGTTGTTCTCTTAAGTGAGGTAACGAGCGCAACCCCCATTCTGTGTTACTATGTCACAGAAGACTGCCCAGCATTATTTTGTTGGGAGGAAGGAGGGGACGACGTCAAGTCATCATGATGCTTATATCCGGGGCTACACACATCCTACAATGGGTGGTACAGAGGGTCGCAATACCGCGAGGTGGAGCTAATCCTTAAAACCTCCCTCAGTTGGGATTGCAGGCTGAANNTGCGGTGAATACGTTCTCGCCTCTTGCACACACTGCCCGTCAAATCAGCAAAGTTGGGGGTACCCAAAGTCTTACCTCGTGTAGGACCAAGGTAAATCCAGCGATGAGGGTTAAGTCGTAACAAGGTATCCGTACTGGAAGGTGCGGATGGATCACCTCCTTTGAGGAATT
>DFZG01000040.1:0-698 GCA_002382075.1 Candidatus Shapirobacteria bacterium UBA4062 | reverse complement strand
TTTGTCACTAACCTAAAAATAGATCCCACCAAACTTCCCAAACATGTTGCCATCATTATGGATGGCAATCGTCGTTGGGCCAAAAAACACGGTCTTCCTCCCGGTAAAGGTCATGAAGCCGGTGCCAAAAATCTCCAAGATATCACTAATTATTGTCGGGATATCGGCATAAAAAATCTCACAGTTTACGCCCTCTCCACCGAAAACTGGCACAAGCGTTCAGCCCAGGAAGTCAAAGGAATTTTCGACCTGCTTATTCGCATTGTCAAAGAAAAAAAAGAAGAATACCAAAAATCTGGTATTAAATTTTTTGTATTAGGCAATTTTCAGGCTTTTCCCTATAAAGTCAAAAACGCCATCAAAAACATGCTTGATGTTGTTTTAGATCACGAAAGAATCAAATTAAATATTGCCCTAAACTATGGTGGTCGCGACGAAATTGTTCATGCCATGCAAGAAATTGTCAAAGACAAAGTGCCCGTTCACAAAATTAACGAAGAATTAATTTCTCAATATCTCTACACCCATGATCAACCTGACCCCGACCTTATCATTCGTCCCGGTGGCGAATTTCGCCTCAGCAACTTTCTTATTTGGCAAATGTCCTATACCGAGCTTTATTTTACCGATATTTTATGGCCCGATTTTACTCCCAAAAAACTGGAAAAAGCCCTCTACTGGTATCAACAACGTGACCG
>DFZG01000003.1 GCA_002382075.1 Candidatus Shapirobacteria bacterium UBA4062 | reverse complement strand
ATAAAATTTCTTTTTGGTCGAGAACCGTAAACTCGTCTTCTTTTAACCTTCTTTTAAGCAACTCTTCAATTGAGTTTACGACAACAGGAACATCATCAGACGATTTTGACTCCGCCAGAATCAACCCAATATTGTCTTGTCCAAATTGACGTTGAGCAACAGTAATGGGGATGTAAATCTTATCGTCAGGAGTCATAGTGCCTTGTCCGCCTTTTTCTTCAATCACTCCGACCACAGTATAACGATAATCACCAACTTTGATTTTTTCACCAACGGCGGGATTATCGCCAAACAAGTCTTCCGCTATTTTATGTCCAACCACTGCCATTTTTCTGCCTGAATTTACATCGGCTTTATTGAAAAAACCTCCGGCAACAAAATTGTATTTTGTCAATTCGGTGTAATTTTCAGTTGTACCCATGATCTGGGAACTAACTAACTCATTTTGATAACGGACTAGAGCCGAACCCATAACCAAACCGACAATATCTTTTACCTGAGGGACACCTTGTTGAATATCATCGATGTATTCCAGCTTTAATTTTGATGATTGTATCGCCGCTAAACCACTGGACATAGCACTCCCACCAGCACCACCTGCCCCCATTTTTTTTAAGTCAATATCCCCAGGCATAACCATAACTAAATTTGAACCCATATCCTGCATTTCACTAGTAATGTAGTCTTTTAACCCTGACCCTAGCGAAACTAAAATAATGACAGAGGCTACACCAATGATTACCCCCAGAGTGGTTAACAAAGAACGTGATTTATTGGATTTTACTGACCTCCAAGCTATTTTTAATAATTTTTTAAATGTCATATTATTTTGTTATTTTTCCATCTTGTAACCAAATACTTCTGTCTGCCTGCTCCGCTACTTTTGCATCATGAGTAATCAGAACGATTGTTTTCCCTTGACGGTGCAAAGAATGAAATATTTCCAATACCTCTCTGCCTGATTTAGAATCCAAATTACCTGTTGGTTCATCTCCAAGAATGATGGTTGGGTTAGTAACCAAAGCTCTGGCAATAGCAACTCGTTGTTGTTGCCCCCCAGATAATTGGTTGGGGTGATGATTTAATCTATCTCCTAAGCCTACTTTATTTAAAGCTTCTTGGGCTAATCTCTGACTATCTTCTTCAGTAGTACCGTTATATAAAAGTGGCAAAGCAACATTTTCCAAAGCAGATGTTCTTGATAGTAAATTAAAAGATTGAAACACAAATCCGATTTTTTTATTCCTGATTTCAGCTAAACTTCTCTCTTGCATTTTTCCAACCCGATGTCCGTCAAGAAATACCTCGCCAGAAGTGGGGACGTCGAGACAACCAATAATGTGCATTAAGGTCGACTTTCCTGATCCAGAAGGTCCAATGATGGCCACAAATTCGCCGTCATGAATTGCCATAGATACCCCATGAAGAGCTCTGACAACTAAGTTATCCATTTTATATTCTTTGACAACATTCTTGGTCTCAAGAACGATTTTTTTATTATTCACCATAGTTTTGCAAGACAACCTCTTGTCCTTCTTTTATATCTCCGATAATTTCTTGGGTTGTAATTGTGGTCAATCCAGTGGTTACAGTAACTTTGTTGATAGTACCGTCATTTTGACGCACCATAACATAACTAATTTGTCCATCATTTTTGACAAATTCACGGGGTACAGTGAGAACATCATTTTTTTGATCGACAATAAATTCAATATCTCCGCTTAAGCCCACAACCAACTTGTCACTATTTGAAGTTAGTTTAATTTTGACAGGAAGAACAATGCCACCCGTTATAGTTTTTTTACCTTCACGACCAATGTAGACAACTTCGCCCGGAATTTTTTCGTCTGGGAATGCATCTAAAATTACCTCAACTTTCTGTCCAACATTTATCTTTTGGAAATCAACTTCGTCAACTATCGCCTCAAATATCAAACTTTCTAAGTCAACTATCCGAATAACACTGGTACCCATGGAAGTTGCTGTTATATTTTCACCCACCGATAAACCTCCAATCGAGGTCACTGTACCTGAAATTGGGGAAATAAGAGTGGCATTCCTTAAGTTATATTCAGCGGCTTTTAACACCTCATAGTAATAATCCTTATTTGTCTCGGCAGTAGTTCTCCTGTCTCGGGTAGCAAAATCTTCGTCGCCATCATTATTTTTTACTTGATCGTGAACATTGTCTAATGTCGCTTCAAACTTGCGCAAATTAATAGCAGCTTGTTGATAGGCAGTGTTTAATAAGACAGTATCCAGAGAAGCTAGCGCCTGTCCCCTTTTGACGACATCACCCTCTTTTACTCCTATCCAAGCAACTTTTCCAGGAGAGGAGAACATTAACTCCGACTGGTTATCTGCCTTAACTTCTCCGGAAGCAGAAACTGTTTCAGTTAAGTTTTGTTTGGTGACCAGGGAGGTGCGGATACTACTTTTTGGTTCTTGTGATGTGTACCAGAGCACTCCGCCAATAATAACTACTGCAATTAATCCAATCAATAACGGACGATGAATCACTTGATTTTTTATAAATCTAATTGTTTTTTTTACATTGTTCATAATTTTTAATGAGAAATAATAAATTTGAAATTAGGCGACGTTATCTAAATATGTATCTTGTTTCTTTTTCTTGCCTTTTCTAACTGTTCCGGACATTAGCAATTTAGTAAAGTCTTCGACTATATTCGTATTATCTTCATTTTGGAACGGACTTAAAACTAGACCTAATAATGAGGTGGTCAAAAAGTATAATCCATTATAAGTAATTTTTCGAGTAAAATCAGCCCCTCCAACAAGCAGTCTAATAAATTTAGTCAATTCAATTCGCAAGTCTTGAACAAACTGAACAATAGGTTCTTTTTCGTCTGAAGTAAATCCTAAAGACACTAGAATGGAAAGCTCGGGGTGACTAATTTTAAAATCTAGGAAAGTTTTGATGATATTAAATACTTTTCCCGAGGGTAATATTCTGGAATCACAAGCTTTGCTTAGGGCGACCTTTAGATCATCGATAGTACCTCTTAAAAGTTCCTCGGTTAAGTCTTCTTTGCTTTTAAAGTGATAGTAAAGAGCAGCTTTAGTAATGGAAAGTTCGTCAGCAATATTTTGCATTGACACACCAAAATAGCCTCGCTGGGAAAACAACTTTCCCGTGGTTTTAAGAATTAATTCTTTGGTCGTATTTGTTTTGACTTTTGTCATAAACTTAGTAACTTATTAACCGTTCGGTAAGTATATAACAATATAACTTAGTGTCAAGAAATCTAAAAATGAGATATTTTTATTGAAAATACTTGACAGACATGTAGATTATGACTGCGACGAGCCATATATTAGTAAAGAAAATCTGATCCAACAATTAATTGCTCACATTGGTGAAATAAAACTAGATGAAAAACTTTTAACCACTCAATTAAAAGAAGAAATTGAAAGATTTCACTCGCTGAGAGGCGAAGTACTCCACCAAGAATTCCTTGCCGGAAATCTAAACCAATTCGATTATCCTCAGAAAATTCCACTAGATCGGGACACTGCTAAAGAATATTTACTCCATGTACTTAAGGCTGGATCAGCTGAGGATAGAATTCAAATAATGTCGGCAATAAAGACAAAATCTATACTGCACAATAAACAACTAACGATTAAAACTTAAATATTTGACATGCATTTGCCCTTCTGATAACCTAACAACAACTTACCCAGCGGTAAGTAAAAAATAGAATATTAAAAAACTATGCAAGCAACCACAATACAATCTGAAGGAGTAGTTCAAAATACCAAAAAATATATTATTGACACCGCCCGTTGGTTTTTCTCCGAATACAGTTATCTAGGTGTGTCCATGAGTGATATTGCTAAAAAACTAAATATAACCAAAGCGGCACTTTATTATCATTTTACTGGTAAGGCGGAAATTTACGAACAAGTACTCGAAGGTGTTTTTGATGATTTAAGTTCAGCAATCACCGTGGAATTAAAGGAAACGACAGTCGACAAAAAGTTATCTCGACTAATCAAAAATTACTTAGATTTTGGTTTTAAAGAAAAAAATTTAGTTAAAGTTTTCGTATTTAAGTTGTCTTCAGCTGATTCCCAAATAACAAAACATATTATTCAGTTAAGAGAACGGGTCATTAGTTTAATCCAGCCAGTAATTGAGGAGGTATCGATCAGTAAAAAATTGACTAAAAAAAATGATAGCAAGCTATTAACCTCACTACTTACCAGCATGATGGATGGATTACTTCTGGAATATTCTTTTCTTAATAAAAGAATGGATTCAGGCAAAGTATCTAATCAAATTATTACCCTATTATTCCAATAATTTAAAAATTTATGCTTAGTATTATAATTCCGACTTTCAATGAAGAAAAATTTCTGCCTTACCTTTTAAAATCGCTTAAAGAGCAGACTTTTAAGGATTTTGAAATAATAGTAGCCGATAACAATTCGATTGATACTACCCGTTTAATCGCTTTAAAATCAGGAGCAAAAGTAGTTCCAGGTGGAATGCCGGCCGGTGGACGTAATAATGGGGCTAAATTTGCCAAGGGTAAGTGGTTTCTTTTTTTAGATGCTGATGTGATATTACCGTCCGATTTTCTAGAAAAAGCGATAAAAGAAATAAAAAAACAAGATTTTGCGGTGGCATCTTGTTTAGTAAAACCTCTAAGTGATAGAAAAATTGATAAATTACTGCATAGTACGGTGAATTGGTATATGGAAGCGACTCAAAAGTTTTTTCCTCATGCACCAGGGTTTTGTATTTTTGTTAAAAAAGAAATTCATCAGACGATAGGTGGCTTTAACGAGAAAATAAAATTGGCAGAGGATCATGACTATGTTTTAAGAGCCAGTAAAATCGCTAATTTTGGCTTTCTTCAAAATGTCCGAATACCAGTGTCGGTCCGAAGATTAGACAAGGACGGCCGTTTAAATATTTCTGCAAAATATCTGGCAGCTGAGGCACATTTGGTTTTATTAGGACCAATATATTCAAATATTTTCAATTATAAGTTTGGATATCCGAGCAAAAAATAATCAAAAAATGATCGTTAATGTTGCCTTAAGCTATGGAGGTAGAGATGAAGAAATTACCGAGGAATTAATAAGTCAAAATCTAGATACGGCTGGTCAACCTGACCCTGATTTTATTATCAGGACATCGGGTGAACAACGTTTATCCAATTTCCTTCCCTGGCAAGCGATTTACTCGGAATTGTATTTTCCTAAAGTTTATTGGCCAGACTTTGATAAAACCCAATTGGATATTGCCATTTTAGAATTTCAAAGTCGTCAAAGGAGGTTGGGAAAATAAATGACTAAAAAAAGCATTTTTTATAAACATCCCCAGCTATATATTTGGGGTCTTAATTGGATTCATGGAACTAATTTTGCTAAACGATATCAATATATGGCCAGCTTCGCCAAGAAGGGCGATTTAGTTTTGGAGCCAGCCTGTGGGCCAGCAATATTGGCAAATTTTCTACCTAAAGGATTCCTTTATAGTGGTTTTGACACTAATGAAGAATTTCTTAGTTATGCTCTGGAAAAAGGTTTAAATGTTCGTCTGGGTAATGTTCTTGAACCAAGCTGTTATTGTCCGGCAGACGTAGTTATTGCTTGTGATATCCTTCATCACTTAAAACCAGAGGAAAGAAAGAGGTTTATTAAAAATTGTTTTTCTGCAACCAAAAGAGTGTTTATTATTTGTGAACCCGGAAAAAAAGAGGAAACTGGTAGTGGTTTGATATATTCCTTAAAAAGACGTTTAGCAGAATGGAGTGAAAAAGACGGTACTGGTGATTTTAAGGTTGAATATTTTTCCACCCGCCATCAACTTCTTGATCAAATTGAACATGGTTTTGAGGTCATTCCCCCATCAATTAAAAGGGAAGTCAAAGATTTTGGGGAAGATATTATTACTGTCTTTTTTAAGGATACAAAATGAAAAAATTTGTTTCAGCTATAGTTCCGGTTTTTAATGAGGAAAAGACTGTCGCTGGCGTTATTGAAGTTCTATTAAAAAATCCCTTGATTAATGAGGTTATATGCATAAATGACGGATCAACTGATAAAAGTTTAGAAATTCTAAAAAAGTTTAACCATAGTATTCAATTAATTGATTTTGAGAAAAACAGAGGCAAAAGTTACGCCTTAGTTGAGGGCATTAAAAAAGCTAAGGGTGAGGTGATCACTTTTATTGATGCAGATTTAACTAACCTCTCCAATGTCCACTTAAAGGATCTTTTGGAACCGGTTTTAGAAAGTAAATTTAGAGCGGTTTTGGGATATCCATCAAGCGGGTGGATGCCTGATCCCTTTTCCAATCTGACAGGTGAGCGGGCATATTACAAAAAAGATTTAACTCCCCATCTTGATAAAATGGCTAAAACTAAATTTGGAGTAGAAATATTTTTAAATGGCCTTTTTCCCGAAGATCAAACAAAAAAAGTCCCACTTAAACAGTTAAGAGGTCTTTATAAATATGAGAAGCGTAATTCAACAAATGCTTTTAAGGAATATCTTGGTGAAGCTGTAGAGATTGCTCAGGAAATAGGTCGAAGGGAAGGTTTGCTGCCAAGAGACTATCAAATTATTGGCCAGATTGCTAAGGTCACTAATCTTAAAGAGCTAAAAAATAAAATTAAAGAGATCGCAAATAAAAATGTCAGACGATTTTTGGAAAAATATGTTTTGAATTATATAAAAATGGCTCAGGGGTGGTGGAAAAGCTTTTAACTAACTTACCGCTAATTCGAAGGCACATGGGATTTGATTTGTCAAGAAAAACGTTGTTCTTCATAGTTTACAAGTGGTTTTACGGACTCAAGAGATTAAAGTGGACAAAAAGGCAAAATTGGCCGCTATTGAAGAGGAAAAAGACAATCAAAGTTTTTTTGATCGGCTTAAACTTGTGTTTACGACTATGTCTAAAACCATTAAAGATACATTTTAGTTTTTGTTCTTTAAATTAGATATACTTTAGCGGTGCTATCTATCAAAAAAAATATTGGGTTGGTGCTTGGTGGTGGCGGTGCCAGAGGCTTTTTTCATGTTGGGGTGATTAAGGCAATTCAGGAACTAGGGATAAAAATAGATAAAATAACCGGAACTTCGATTGGAGCAATAATCGGAACAATATATGCGGCTAATCCGCAAATTGATTTGGAAAAATTGGTTTCAGAACTCGATTATCTGAAGATGTTAAAAACCAGTGCTTTCGGAACAGGAAAAAGCTCAACCCGGGGAATTGAGCCATTGCTGAAAAGTTTCATACCAGTAACAGATTTTTCTCAATTAAAGATTCCCTTTTCGTTTAATACAACTGATATCAATCAAAAAGAAGAAGTGATTTTTAACCAAGGAGATCTTTTTCCTGGTCTATTGGCTGCTATTTCGATTCCCGGAGTGTTTCCACCGGTAAAAATTGGTGAAAGATATCTAATTGATGGCGGAGTGATAAACAACTTACCAGTGCCATTAATTAAAGACACCAATAACATTATAGTTTCGGATATCACTGGGCCAATTAAAAAAATCGACAATAACGCTTCTGCGCCCGACGTACTTTATAGCTCAGTTGCTTTTATGCAACTTCGTATCGGGCAGGAAGAGATTAAAAAATTGAAAAATCAAAAAATAACCTATTTGAACCTAGCTGACAATGATATTTTTATTTTAGATTTTAGAAAGAGAAATTATCAAAAATTAATCGATTTGGGATACCAAGCGATGATGGACAGCCATTTTACTAAACAAACCGCTCTAAACATATCAATATCATAATTGAACTTTTCTCAGTGTTACAGGCTATTTCAGTGAAAAATGTTGAATTTAGAGAATATTAACCAACAGGTTGGGACAAAAATTGACACTCATGATTAGTTATTTTTAGGACTATAATTTATACTCTTTTTGTTACTGGTAATTTTTGATTACTTCGAATATATTTCGCAACAGTTAAGGCATTATTAAGACCAAGGTTAGAGAGTAAAACTCATTTATCCTTAAGATACCGTGTCATTTTTATTAGATCTCTAATTTGGTGCTTCTTAAAGTCATGGCGTTGATCACGACAATAACACTCGACAAACTCATCAATAATGCTCCGACAGCCGGGGTAAGTCTAAATCCCAGTGGTATAAACAATCCGGCAGCTGCTGGGATTGCTAATACGTTGTAACCTACCGCCCAAAACAGATTTTCAACCATTTTACGATAAACTTTTTTCGATAGGATAATAAGTCGAACAATGTCTTGCGGGTTGCTTTGTGTTAACACAATATCTCCAGCCTCAACTGCCACATCCGTTCCGGCACCAATAGCCACACCGACATTGGCCTGTGTTAATGCCGGAGCGTCATTTACACCATCACCGGCCATGATCACAATATTGCCTTGATCTTGCAGTTCCTTAATGTGCTTGTATTTATCTTCCGGTAAAACTTCAGCAAAAACAGTATCGATACCTAACTCTTTGGCAATTGGCTTTGCAGCAGCCTTAGTGTCACCGGTAAGCATCGCCACTTTCAAACCCAATTTATGCAATTCATTCACGGCTTGTTTTGACTCATCTTTAACTTGGTCACTCAAGCCTAGAATACCCATAATTTGATTTTCTGAGGCTACAAATACAGGGGTTTTCCCGTCCTGTGCTAACCGTTCTAAGATTTTTGATGCTTGAGGCGTAAGTAATTTTTTAAATTCCATCAGACGTTGATTGCCAACGGAATATTTCTTTCCGTCAACTGTTCCTTCAATACCCAAACCAGCTAAATTCTTAACATTAGTTACCTCTTTAAGACTGATTTTCTTATCTTTTAAAAATGACACTATGGCCATACCGATGACATGGGACGATTGACTTTCTAAACTGCCTACTATCGATAAAAGAGTATTTCGGTCTCCATTTAAAACTTCAATGTCAGTAACTCCAAAGTTACCCTTGGTAAGGGTTCCGGTTTTATCAAAGACCACATAATCAGCTCCTTTAACAATTTCAATTTTAGCCATGTCTTTAATAAAGACGCCGTTGTTTACAGCTAATTTAGTGGCGATGGTTGAAACCGTAGGAATGGCCAATCCAAGTGCATGGGGGCAGGCAATAACCAGTACCGTTATGGCTAAAGTCGATGCAAAAACCAGTGGTTGTCCAGCTACCAATGACCAAAAAAACAGGGTAAAAATTGAGACTGAAAGAGCCGAAAATGTGAGCCATTTTGAAGCCCGATCGGCCAGTTTTTGAGCGGACGGCTTGGTTTGTTTGGCAGAAGTAATCAGTTTTTGTATTTGACCGATAGTTGATGAGTCGCCGACTCGTAATAATTTAACTTCTACCGATCCGTCTAAACTAATAGCTCCGGCAACTACCTCCATCCCCATTGTTTTTTCCACCGGTTTTGATTCACCGGTAATATGTGATTCGTTAAAATTGCCGCTACCTTTAATAATCTCTCCATCGGCCGGGACTTTTTCCCCCGGTTTGACCAAGACAATATCGCCTTCTTTTAGTGAGCTGATATCAACCTCAGTTGTACCGGTTTTTGTTTTAAGGTGGGCTTCTTTTGGTAACAGCTTTGCCACTTCCTGGAGTGCATCTCCGGCGGCTGTGGCTGACTTGGCTTCCAAAAAGTGGCCAAACAACAGCACCCAGATTAAAGTAGAAATTTCCAAATAAAACTCAGTGTCAATGGCAGGGATGAAAGTAGACAAAACAGAGAAGAGGTATCCGGCGCCAACACCCAGAGACACCAATGTCATCATGCCATACTGACGCATTTGAATTTCCATTTTGGCATGTTTAAAGAAAACTATTCCAAAATAAAAAATGACAGTGGCAATTCCAAACTCTAAGTATGTCCTTCCAATAAAGTCAGGCATTCCCAAGAATTTCACTGCCGGAGCGGAAAATAGCACCAGCGGGATAAGTAAAGCGGTAACAATATAAAAACGGTGTAAGAAATCTGCCGCAGCTCCGGGACTGGCCATCATGCCGGAATGATCATGTTCCATGAGTTTTCCGTTGGAATCATTCTTAGCGACCAAATCCATGCCACAAACAGGACATTTACC
>DFZG01000051.1 GCA_002382075.1 Candidatus Shapirobacteria bacterium UBA4062 | reverse complement strand
AGCTAATTGTTTAATTTCGGGAGGGAGGGGGCGACGAAGGGAGGAGTAAAAGAGTTTATAGGTATTGGTTTTGTCGGTTTTTAAAAGTGAGCGGACAAGATTAAGAGTATAGTTACTAACTCCGGTGCCGTAAGGAATGGAGGAAATGTCGATACCAATTATCATGTTTGATTGGATTTTAACAAATTTTGAAACTGTCGGTTTTGTTTTATGAGGTTAGGAAGGCGGTAGAGAATTTGAAAAGTAATTGAAAGGGTATGGGGAAGCCAAAAGATAAATTTGGTTGATCTAAGAAACCAAAAATAGTTGCGGAGGCGTTCTTTGAGAATAGGAAAAATGTTTTTGATGATTTGAGAGCAAGGATAATTTTTGAAAATAAAATACCACCAGTTTCGGGTGGTGTAAAAGGCGCGGAAGTTGTCCATTTGATCAGAGGTGGCGCCACCAAAATGGTAAGCAAAGGATGAGGGAATACATAGTGTTTGATAGTTAAGGTGGTGAAGACGGTAGCTTAGGTCAACATCTTCAATGTAGGCAAAAAAAATGGGGTCGAAATTGTTTACAAGCTTGAGAGTTTTTTTATGGTAAACGACGGCGGCGGCGGATGATCCCCAAACAGAAAAAGGTTTTAAGGGTCGATAGACTTGATGATGGTTTCTTTGTTTACATTTGCCACTTTGATAAAACTTAAGACCCTGAGATTCGATAAAAGTCCCCTGCCGGTCAAAAACGGTGCCACAAAAAGTAGTGGTGTTTTTTGAGCGGATTTTTATTTGATCAACAATGTTTTTGAACCAGAGTTTGTCTAACACGAGATCGTTATTAAGTAAGCATACCCAGGAATATTGGGATTTTTTAATCCCCTGGTTAACGGCGGTGGCAAAACCTAGATTTTTCTGATTAATAATGATGGATGAATAGGGGTGAGCTAAATCGGCTTGAAATAAGTCGAGACTGGAGTCGGTGGAGCCATTGTCGACCAGAATTACTTCGAATTTGGGGCCAGGACAAGATTTTATTGCTAGGTCGATTGATTTTAGACAGGCGGATAAATAGTTTTCTCCGTTTAAGTTGGGAATAATAATAGAAATGCCAAGCTTTTTTTTCATTAAATTTGGGAAGGAAGTTTAATGGTATCGCCGATACCAAGTTTTAGTTTTTGGGCTTCTTTCGCATTAATCTCTAAAACATATTGGGCGGGAACCGGGTTTTGATAAATAGTTAATTTAACATCAGGAGTATTAGGTTCGGGCTGGGCGGTTTTAATATCGACAACTTGGCCGTTTTTATCAAGCCAAATAATGTCCAGAGGAATACGGGTATTTTTCATCCAAAAAGGTTGAATCCCCTCCTTTTGGTAAACGAAAATCATACCGCAGTTTTGACAAAGACTGTCGCGGTTGCCTAACCCAAGTGATTTTTGGGCTAAGGTTGCGGCGATTTCAAATTCATAGGTTTGATTTTTTATATCGATTTTTACAGTATTTGTGGGAGTAAGGTTTTTGAAAATTAGAAAATAGGCTAAAAGGCTGGCCAGAATAATAAAAATTAAAAGATACATTTTATTGAATTTCATTTATTTGTTTTTCTAAAGATAAGATTATTTTATCCCATGTGCAGTGATTCGAGACATAGGTAAAGCCATTTTTAGATAAGGAGCCATGAAGTTTGGGAGAAGAGGAAAGTTTTAAAATTTTATTTTTTAAATCTACTTCATCTCCGGCTTTAAAAAGAAGACCT
The DNA here is from genome assembly GCA_002382075.1 of Candidatus Shapirobacteria bacterium UBA4062. Taxonomy (GTDB): domain Bacteria; phylum Patescibacteriota; class Microgenomatia; order UBA12405; family UBA12405; genus UBA5615. The sequence goes on along the minus strand of DFZG01000051.1, from coordinate 1,113 downwards.
CCCTTGGATTTGGAAATTAGCTCGCTTGAGGCAGGGATATCGGCGGCAATTACTGGACGAGAGCGGGCCATGGCTTCAATGAGAACCAGGCCAAAGGATTCCTGAAGAGAGGGAGAGATGAGGATAGTACAGTTGTCTAGTAAGGTAGACAAATAGCTGTTAGAAAAAGAAGAAATTACTTTAATTCGTTTTTTAATTGAAGGAGAGAGAGATTTTATTTGTTTATGAATTACAGGGAAATAGAGGGTTTTTTGACCAGCGAGTGTAAGGTTAAAATTTGAGGGAAGTAGGGAAAAAGCCTTAATTAAGGTAGGAATGTCTTTATGGGCGGAAAAGGAACCGATAAATAATAGATGATTAGACGAGAAGTTGTTTAGATGAGCAGGAGAAAGGAAACTTTTGTCAACGCCGTTGCCAAGAAAAATGAGTTTGGATTTGGGAATATCAAGTATTTTCTGAAAGTAATTAGTTTCAGAATCAGTCAGGGTCCAGATAAAATCAGCTGATTTTAAGGTATTAATCAGGAGTGGAGTGTGAAAATCTGGATCAGTGGAATGAAAAGAAGCGTTGATTATAATTTTTGGTGAAAAGTGAAATAGACGAGTTGATAAGTAGCGAACAAGGCGGGCGTAGAGAACTATGGTGGTGGGCAGAGGGCCAGCCAGGATAATGTCAGGACGATATTTTAATCCAGAATTTAGCAGAGAGAAAAAAGAAAGAGGAGAAAAGAGGGGGCCTTTGCTAAGGGTTTTAAAGTTAGGAATATAGCGGCCAAGAAATTTAAAGGGACGATGAAACATAGTAAAAACGGGTTTTGAAATGACATTTTTTTGGGTGTGCTTAAGTTTCTGATAGGATAACTTAGAAAAATCATCGCTGGAATGACAGTTGGTGGTAAGTACTAATACTTGATGTCCCTTTTTTTGCAAATATTCCCCAATTTTGGCTATAACTCGGGAACCACCGTCGACAGCCGGGGGAAAAATATGAGAAATAAGCAAAACCTTCACTGACCTATTTTACTGGATAGTGGGCTAGCAATGATATATTAAATGTAGTTTTATGATAAATATAATAAAAAAAATATTTGGTTCAAAAATATTTAGATTAATT
>DFZG01000004.1 GCA_002382075.1 Candidatus Shapirobacteria bacterium UBA4062 | reverse complement strand
TTTATTTAGTATATATCAGGGTCGTAGATTAGGTCATTATCAGAATCGACAGATTTTTTGGGATTTCGATAATCTTTGACTGAATTTAACTCTTCTTCCAGCTCGATTAGAGACCCGGGAACATCAATTAAAAACCGGGAGGGTTCGTTTAAGGATGATTTGCCAAAATAGAGGCGTTTTTGGGCGTAGGTAATGTATAAATAATCTTTGGCACGGGTGATACCAACATAACAAAGACGTCTCTCTTCCTCGATTTGAGTATCGTCAACTAAACATCGGGCGTGAGGTAAAATCCCCTCCTCGAATCCGACTAAAAAGACAACTTCAAATTCCAAACCTTTGCTGGAATGAAGAGTCATTAAGCGAATACCGTCTCGTTTTTCTTTTTTCTTATTTTTTTCCTGAAGAGAATACTCCTGCTGAACTAAAGCAATATTTTCCAAAAAATCGGATAAGGCGGGATAAGAAAGGGCGACAGATTTTAATTCTTTGATATTTTCGATTCTTTTTTGATCATCTTCATCTTTTGGGTCGAATTTTTGAAGATAACCGGAGTTGGTGATTAAACTTTCCATAATTTGAATTGAGCTGTTCTTTTTGGGACTAAGACGAGAAAGATGATCTTGAAAGCTGACAATTCGACGTTTTCCCAAAGCCTTTTGGACTCGTTCCCAAGACAATTTGTCCTGAGGTTCCTGGGTAACCCGAAGCATGGAAATAATGTCTTTAATCTCGGCACGGTCATAGAAACGAAGTCCACCGATTAAAATATAAGGCAGTGACATTTTTAGAAAGGCCTCTTCTAAAACCCGGGACTGAGCATTCATGCGGTAAAGGACGGCAATTTGACGGAGAGGAATGTGGAGGTTTTGGTGAATAAAAGAGATTTTTTGAGCCACAAATTCTGCCTCGGCAATTTCGGAAGCAGCTTCAAACAATTTTATTTTGTCGGTGGATTTTTTTTGAGTAAAAAGTTTGAGAACAGGATGGGATGAATTTTTAGAAATAACAGAGTTGGCGGCATCAAGAATTATTTGAGTCGATCGATAATTTTCTTCTAAGTTTATGACAGTGGTGTTGGGAAAGTCGGAGGTAAAAGAAACTAAATTTTTGTAATTGGCTCCACGCCAACCATAAATGGCCTGAGAGGCATCACCAACAGCGGTAATTTGCTGGTATTTGGCAGCCAATAGTTTGGTGAGTAAATATTGAATCTGATTTGTGTCCTGATACTCGTCAACTAAAATATAGCGATAAATGTCTTGGTATTTTTTGAGAATTTGGGGATTTTGATAATACAAATCGACAGTTTTGAAAAGAAGATCATTAAAGTCGAGAGCGTGATAGTCGGTTAATTTTTTTTGATAACGGTGGTAAATTTTTAAGGCAGTAGATTCCCAGAAGCCGGAAACACTGTTTTCGAGGTCTGAGGGTTTTTGAAATAAATTTTTGGCAGATTCGATCCAAGCCATAACTGAACTAGGTTTAAATTCTTTGGTGGTTAAATTAAGATCGGTAATAATGTTTTTGATTAAAGTTTCTTGGTCTGAAGAATCATAGATGACAAAGTTGGGAGAAACTCCAATGGCTTGACCGTCTCGGTGAAGAACCTGACAGCAAAAAGAATGAAAAGTTCCCGCCCACAGCTTCGTCCCCCCACAGCTTTGCAGTTCTGGTGGACGGACAGTGTTGGCGGGTAAACCAGCTGGGATATTTTTATTAACAGATAAAAGCTCGTCTGTTCTCTTTTTCATCTCCCCAGCGGCTTTGTTGGTAAAAGTTAACAACAAAATTTCTGATGGTTTGGCAATTTTTTGCTGGACAAAATAGGCGGCCCGATGGGTTAAAACCCGGGTTTTGCCACTACCGGCGCCAGCCAACAAAAGCAAAGGGTTACCCTGATGGGTGACGGCTTTTTTTTGAGCTGGATTGAGGCCAGAGAGGATGTCGGTCATAATTCAATTAACAATTATCAATTACGAATTACCAATTAACAACTAGCAATAAAATATATTTAATAAAACAAAATTTCTAATTTCTAATTTCTAACCCCGCCGTAGCGGGGCAGGCAAAACAAAAAGCCTGAAAAATCAGGGGAGTTGGTAGATTTTGGTGTCGCCGGAACTGAAAATTATTTTGGCACCAAGATCTAAAAAGTTTTGCTGATTAATGTCAGGGTAGGCTTGTATTTCATTGTCGCCGACAAAAATATAGGCGATATTATATTTGTAAATTAAGTCGCGAAGGCCGGATAAGTCAGGTTGATCATATTGGTAAATATTTTTGACATCTTCCTGGCGAGCTGAAGGCTGATCATAACCACCCCGCCATAACCATTCATGAACTACCCACCCCTGAACAGTGGGCAAACCGGTACTCATAGATATTTGGTTGAATTGAGTATATGAATCACCGACAGCTTCGAGCATTACCGGTTGACCTGATATATTTTCATCTATCCATTTTATGGCCAGATAATTGTCGGGGTAGTTATTTTTTAAAAAATTTAAGCCGTATAGACCGTGATAATTTTTGAGAGAGCCATAATAGGAATTAACGGCAAAAAATATATAGGCAAGATGAGAGATAAAAACAAATATAAAAATAAATTTATATAGATTATATTTCTTGAGGCGGATATAAATGTAACCGGCAGTGAGACCATAGAGAATAAAGGCCTGGTAGACCAGCTTGAACATGGTGTTGGCCCGTCGATAATCAGAAACATAGATATCTTTGATGTAGCCAATTTCGGGAATTATTATTAAAAAAGTTCCGGTGATTATTAGAGCGATAACAAAAAGGTCGGTTATGTTTTTATTGAAAGTTTTTTTTCTAAGTTGATTGAAAATGATGATAATAAAAGGAGTAGTAATTAGCCAAAAACCACCATAAAGAACCAGAAGTTGATAAAAGGGAGTTTGGGAATCGGAGAAACGAAGACCCTCGGCCATGGGAGTAAAGTTGAGCATAAAAGGCAAGGTAAAAAGATACCAAAAAATGATAATTGAAACCCCATGAATAAAAGTTTGTTTAAAAGCAGTCGGAAAATCGTAACGGGATAAATTAATGATAAAAAAGGAGATGGCAAAGAGTAAGCCGTAAACAGCGAAATCCCAAGCATTGGTCATAAAAGCGAGGGATAAATTTAGGCCAGAGATAATAATTAAGATTGGATTAAATTTGGGTTTGGTGGACTTACGGGAAAAGATGTTTTGATAAGAAGCAAAAAGAAAGGCAACATAAAATAGAACGATGGCAATATCGTTTAGGTGACCGTGAAGATCGGAAACAACGTAACTATAGGCGGGAAATTCGTGAATGGTTTTGTCGTCGGTTTCGGGGTCAAAACCGATAAAACGGGTGGCATCGGGATACCAATACTTGGAGGTTGCCTGAGAAATTGTATCCCGATTAATTACCAATGGACGCTGATCGGCAAGAAGATTGCGGGAAATTTTGTAAACCAAATGAAAATTGCCGCCAAAAGTTACCAAAAGGGCTGAAATAAATCCGGCCAGAATTACCTGCTTAAGATTAATTTTTGAAGATATTTGTTTGGCAAGATTTGAGGTCAGAGAGAAAACAGAGGTAAAAGTAAGAGCACAGGTGGTGGCGATGGCTAAGTTGTAAGTTATAGCGGAGGGAATGGAAGAAAGTTTGGTTAAAAAAGCAAATATCAGATGGCCAAAATAATAGTAGTTAATGGAATGTCCAGAAAACCACATGTCGGCCGGAGGGAAATATTTTGTGCGGAGCATGGAGTTGATAAAACCCCAATCCATAAATTTTTCGAGACCTTCGATATCAGGTTGGAATCCGCGGATATAAGACCAGAGAATTAAAACAGTAAGAAAGATAATCTCTTGGAACAAAAATTTTGGCCAATTTTGCCTGATGATTTTTTTGAAAGCAGCCAGATTTTTTGGCCGGGATAAATATAAGAGACTGATTAAGATAAGAATTGTCAATAGTCCGTAAATTCCAAGTGGAGTAAAGGTGATAAGTTTTAAAACTCCAAAGACGAAGAGGAGGTAGGTTATAAGGCCGAGAGAGAATATTTTAGCGAAAGCATAGCCTTTGTCCCAAAAGTTTCGAAAAATACTGACAACAAAAGGAAGAGTAATTAAAGATAGTAAAAATAAATTCAGCCACCAAAAAATGATGAATTTGAAATCAGCTAGCATT
>DFZG01000014.1 GCA_002382075.1 Candidatus Shapirobacteria bacterium UBA4062 | reverse complement strand
TGGAAAAAATAATTGAAAAAGGGGATGAAATTTTGGTGAGTGAGCTTGAGCATCATTCAAATTTGGTGCCTTGGCAGGAATTGGCAAAAAGAAGGGGAGGTAAGCTTAAATATATCAAAATAGATAATAATTTTAGATTAAATATATCAGAACTGGGTAAGTTGATTTCTAAAAAGACAAAAATTTTGGCACTGACTCATGTGTCAAATGTAGTGGGGACAGTGAATCCGATTAAAAAAATTGCCCAAATTGCCAAGAAAATTAACCCGAATATTTTATTGGTGGTTGATGGGGCACAGGCGGTGGGACACATGAAAGTTGATGTAAATGAGCTGGGAGTGGATTTTTATGCAATTTCTGGGCATAAAATGTATGGTCCGATGGGAGTGGGGGTATTGTGGGGAAAAAAGAAGTTGCTAGAGATTATGGAGCCGATGAATTTTGGAGGCGGAATGATATCGCAAGTAAGTAGAAATGTATCAAGCTGGGCCAGGGTGCCGGAAAAATTTGAGGCGGGAACAAGAGCGGTTGGGGAGGTAATTGCCCTGAGAGAGGCGGTTTTATTTTTAGAAAAATACGGTTTTAGCGGTCAAAAAGAAGTGATAATTATTAAAATAATTAAAGAAAAATTGGAAAAATTAGGAGGGGTAAGAGTATTTTCGTCGTTAGAGTCGGGGATATTGAGTTTTGTGGTTGACGGGGTTCATTCTCATGATGTAGCCGAAATTTTAAGTAGGAATGGAGTAGCGGTGAGAAGTGGGCACCATTGTGCCCAGGTATTACACCAGGTGTTGGGGATTAAAGATAGTGTTAGAGTGAGTTTGGGGATTTATAATCAGGAAGAAGAGGTTAAAAAATTAATTGAAGGGGTAAAGGAAGTTAAAAGAATTTTTAAAAAATAATGGACGATTTATATAGAGAGATAATTTTGGATAGATACGAAAACCCCAGAAACAGGGGCAAAATTAAAAATGGTCAGGAGGCTTTGGAAGCGAACTTGATGTGTGGTGACAAAATTAAAATATCGGTAAAAATGAATAAGGGAGTGATTGAAGAGGCCAAGTTTGAGGGTGGAGGTTGTGCGATTTCGATGGCGGCAGTGGATTTACTTTTAGATAAAATTAAAGGAATGAAGTTGACGGAAGTTAGAAAAATGAGTGGCGGTGAAATTGAGGAAATGATGGGGGTGGAACTAACACCAAGTCGGAAAAGATGTGCTTATTTGGGTTTGGAAGTGCTCAAAAAACTGGAGTGAGGATATTTTTTTGAGCCCGAAGCAGGATTTGAACCCGCGACCTAGTGTTTACAAAACACTTGCTCTACCAACTGAGCTATTCGGGCGGTTATAGGGAGATTATACCAAAAGAGGTGATAAAATTACCTATGCTGAAAGGTAAAAAAATATTGGTTTTGACTGATCATATGCCATGGGGGCATAGATCGATAGCCAAGGCAATTTATGGTTTTTTAAAGACCAAAGAAAAAGAGGAAGGTTTTAAGGTGATTTATGAAGAAGTTAAAGCGGAAACCGGATTTTTGGGGGATATATACCAATTAACTTATCGGTATTTTCCAAAGTCTAATGTTATTGCTCATAAACTGATGGATAGGCCGGCTTTGAGAAGAATGTCGCAAGAGGCATCGATTATAAACTTGCCCAGATTAAAAAGGTTGGTGCAGAGAACTAAACCGGATTTGATAATTTGCACATATTTTTTTCATAGTCACTCTTTGGCAAAATGGATTAAGAAAAGTGGAATAAATGTAGATTTGTGGACAGTGGTGGCTGACCCGTGGACAATAAATGCTTTGTCGGTGGTAGAGGGTGCAGAAAAGCACATAGTATATGATGAAAAGTCGGCAAAGATGGTGGAGGATTTGGGAATAGACAAGAAAAATATTTTAGTGAGTGGTTGGTGGGTAAGAAAGGAGATGTATGAGAAGTATGATGCTCTGAAAATTAAAAAGAAACTGGGGATTGCTAATGACGGTCGGCCGATTATTTTTATGGGAGGAGGTAGTTTGGGTTCAGCGGCTTTATCGCGGATATTGCCGGGGTTAATGTTTGTCGATAAAAAGGTAACAGTAATATTTAATTCGGGAACAGATAAATTAAGCCGGTCGATGATCAACGAATATATGAAAATGTTGAAAAAAATCAGACGGGATGATTTAGTGGAGATTAAAAATTTAGGCTGGATTGATAATATGGCCGAGGTTTTGGGAATGTGTGATATTGTTTTTGGGAAGGCCGGACCAAATTTCTTGTTTGATGTGGTGGCGTCAAAAAAACCTTTTGTGGCAATTACTCACCTTGGAGGTCAAGAAGATGGCAATATTGACTTAATTGAAGAGAAAAAATTGGGATGGGTAAAGGAAAAAAATGGACAGGCAATTAAGTTTATGATGGAGTATCTAGAGAATCCGGGTAAGTTTAATAATATGTATAAGAAAGAAATTTTAATTGAGGCGAATAGAAACAAAAAGTCTTTAGAGCTAATTTACGGAGAAATAAAAAGTTGGGCCCAGAGGGAATAAAGAAATACCTACCGAAAGTGGCTCCAATATTGGCTTTTCCACGCTTTATCAACGTGGGGAAGGCTGTTCCAAAATGGAATCCAGAT
>DFZG01000021.1 GCA_002382075.1 Candidatus Shapirobacteria bacterium UBA4062 | reverse complement strand
AACGCCACTCGGATGATTGCGCGCGGAAAAATTATATTATCGGATATATAATATGAAAAACATTATTAGAAAAATTGACCCTCCTTCGTCCTTCGATAAACTCAGGACTACGGATGGGCAAAGAAATTTTGTTAGAAAAAAGGAAGATTTTAGATGTGAACACTGCGGGGCGGAGGTAGTCGGGGACGGATACACCGATCATTGCCCAAAGTGTCTGTGGGGAAAACATGTAGATAGGGAAATTCCGGGAGACAGAGAGAGTGAATGTAAATCTTTAATGGAACCGGTGAGAGTGCTTTATAAAAAAGGGGAATATAGGATTGTGTATCGGTGTACGGGGTGTAGCCATAAATTTGAAGTGAGGGCGGGGATTGGAGACGATAGGGAAAAATTGATAGAATTGGTGAATTAATAATTGAAGGGCGGATATTAAATCTGCCCATACAAAAAAATGGAAAATAAAAAACCAGGAGAAGAAAAGAGTTTTGGAGATTTTGACAGATTAGAAAAACAAAAAGGAGTGACAAAAAAGGAAAAGTATCAGCTTTTGACAGAAATTTATAACCAAGTAGAAGAGAAACCGGAAGGAATAAATAAAAAGAGATTGAGCATGTTTCAAAAAATTGCGGAAAAGATAAATAAAGGGAAATAGGATGGAAGGGCGGACACCCCGCCGTAGCGGGGCAGGCCCCTTCGNNGCCGTAGCGGGGCAGGCTAGTTGCGGTATAAAAACGGTTAATTTGCGGTAAAAATGATTAAGGGCGGATATAAAATCCGCCCGTACAGGCAATGGTATAATAGTAGTCATGAAAATTGATTGGAAAAAATTGTTTTTTGGGAAAACTGAGAAGCAAAAAAAGAAAGAGACAAAGAAGGACAATAAAATACCCAAGGAAGTGATGGATAAATTGCCACCGGGAGTGAAAGTAAAAAGAATTGAAATTGGACCGAAACAACTAGTCCAGAGTTTTATTTATATTATGTTGGCGTTTTGGTTGGTATCGAGTATCAGACAAATGCTAGTGACTGAGGAGATTGTAAAAACACCTTTGTCGGAGGCAATAGAAGTAATAAAGAGTAATAAAGCAGAAGAAATTACGGTAGTGGATAATGAAATTTTGGTAAAGGTGAAAGGTGAAGAAAAAATTCTGGTGAGTTCGAAGGAGACGGGAGTGTCGATGACGGAGATTTTACAAAATGAGGGAGTGGAGGTGGGGAAACTGAAATTTAATGTTGATAATCGGCAAGGATGGAAGATTTTGGGAGATGTTTTAATGCTATTTTTAACAATAGGATTGCCATTGCTGTTTATTTTGTGGATTTTTACCCGAAAGGCCGGAGGGGCCGGCGGAGGAATGTTTGGTTTTGGAAAATCAACGGCAAAATTGTTTGTAAAAGGAAAACAGAGTTTAACTTTTAAAGATGTGGCGGGAGTNNGCCAGACCACCTAAGGGAGTTTTGTTGGTGGGACCGGCAGGAGTGGGAAAGACACTCTTGGCTAAAGCAGTGGCGGGAGAGGCAAATGTGCCGTTTTACAGCATGGCGGGATCGGAATTTATGGAAATGTTGGTAGGGGTGGGAGCGAGCAGGGTGAGGGATTTGTTTAGTACGGCTAAAAAAGCGGGTAAAGCAATTATTTTTATTGACGAAATCGATGCGATTGGAAGAATAAGGGGCGGAATGGATGGAGGACACGGAGAAAGAGAACAGACATTAAATCAAATTTTGGTAGAGATGGATGGTTTTGAAAGAAACACGGCAGTGGTGGTGTTGGCGGCAACCAATCGGGGAGATTTGTTGGATCCGGCATTGATGAGACCAGGAAGGTTTGATAGAAGGGTAGTATTGGAGTATCCGGATTTGGAGGCCAGAGTAAACATTTTGGCAATTCATGCCAGAGGGAAACCAATGGTGGAAGATATTAACTGGGAAGCGGTGTCGAGAAGAACAGTAGGTTTTTCGGGAGCAGATTTGGAAAATATGTTGAATGAAGCGGCAATAGGGGCAGCCAGAAATAATAAAAAGGTGATAACTATGGAAGATATTGAAGAGGCGGCTTTGAAAGTAAAATTGGGATCGGAGAAAAAAAGAACTCAAACTGATGATGATAAATTAATGACGGCTTACCATGAGGCGGGGCACGCGATTGTGAATTATGTGGAAGGATTGGATTCGGTGACCAGGATTTCGATAGTATCCAGGGGTATGGCCTTGGGTTTTACCCTGGTACCACCTAAAAAAGATAGAATTCATGAGACTAAGTCGAATTTGTTGAAAAAAATTGCGATGGCGATGGGAGGAAGAGCGGCAGAAGAGCTAGTATTTGGAGATATAACAACGGGAGCGGCAAGTGATATTTCTCATGCGACCAGTGTGGCCAGAGAAATGGTGATTGAGTGGGGAATGAGTGAGTTGGGACCAATTAATTTGGGACCACAGATTGATATGAATGATTTTGGTAGGGCTTATATGGAACCATCGAGAGTTTCGGATTCAATGCAATCAAAAGTGGACGAAGAGATTAAGAAAATTGTGAATCAAGGAATGGGTAGGGCGATGGAAATTTTGAAGAAAAACAGAAAAAAGATGGATAAGCTGGCTAAATTGTTGATGGAAGTGGAGACGGTGGGAGAGGAAGAGTTTGAAAAATTGATGGGGGAAAAAGCTTGAACAATCTTCAATCTTCAATCTTCA
>DFZG01000043.1 GCA_002382075.1 Candidatus Shapirobacteria bacterium UBA4062 | reverse complement strand
GATACTTAAATAAATTCAATTGTCCTTCTCTATAATTTTGAGGCCGAGCCTCACTAAAAAAGAATTATTTTTTGAGACCGAGCTCTTTGATAATTTTTTGATATCTTTCCGGATTGTGAATTGAAAGATATCTTAACAGACGGCGTCTTTTAGCAATCTTGCTTAAAAGGCCTCTTTTACCAGGAGAGTCGTGTTTGTTGTCGGCGAGATGAGATTGGAGCTTGTCTACTTCTTTACTAAGAATAGCAACCTGGATTTCAGGGGATCCGGTATCACCTTTGGCTTGGGCAAACTTGTCAATAATTTGTTTTTTTTCTTCTTTGGTTAATGCCATAGATTTATTTGGCTATTTATCGGTGGAATAATAATAATTTTAGAATGGCTCCCAAAATACCGATTTGATAGTCAGGAGAGATTATAACATATGACCAGATTACCTTACAGCAATTGGTGCTTTAGTTAAAACACACTTCCGATTTCTATCTGTACTTAATAATGTAATTCTTCCAGAGATATGATCTATTTTATAAGTACAACCATCACAATTACCTTTTTGATTATCGAGATTATTGATAACTGTGGCAAAATTTTCGGTTAGCAAATATTTTGTATTCGCACCACATTGGGCTTCGATTTGATTGTATATAAAAGGCATATTTATGAGAGTCCAAGCAATTAGGCACTAGGAATAGGATTGGGTTTGTTGGTTCCCGGAGCAAGACCGGCAGATTTTTCGACAGATTCGATAGGAGTTTGCTGATCAAATGAATTTTGAGGAGCAGATTCTGAAGGCTGAGTGGCCCGTAAACAAATGGCACCGGCTTCAAAAGATTCAGGAGAAACATTGACGGAAAAAGATTGAGTGGCAACCCGAAGACCAATCAAAAGGTCTTTGGCTGAATCCTGGTCCAATTCAAGACCTAACATAGGAATAAGGAAGGTAAAAATTTCAGAAAATGGAGCATCGGGATCGATAAGGCTAGTTTTAGCCCAAGTTTTTTGAGTATTGGCCGGAGAGATAAAAATCCAGTTACCTTTAGAAGTTAACTCAGAAGCATTGTTTAAACTTGATTCATCGCCTAACATAAAACAAATGTCGGCCGAAGAGGAATCATTATCGATAAAGATTTGATTAGTTTCGATTTTGGGAGCAGATTGCTTGGTTTTAACAACCAAATTTAATTTACCGCCATCATCATTGTAGGAAACCTGATCAATTTGGTCTAAAGGATAGTTTAGAGTGACGACTAAATCGGATGAGCTAAGAGTGTTGGTTAACAATTCTAAGCCGGAAAGTTTGGAATAATTGGCGTCAGTGGAATGAGGGGTATAAACCTTGGCATCAAGACCTTTCTTTTTTAGAGAAAGAGCAAGAGCCAAACCAGCACCGACGGAATCAACCGAAAGAGTAGGAATAACCACCAAAGCAGTTTTGGCAGATAATAACAAAGGAGAGATTTCACTTATATTATAGTGTTTCATATTTGTGGACAAACCCGATAGGTTTGTTGGTTTATTAGGTTGAAATAGAGTGGTGTCAGACCTGTTCATTTCTATTTCTTATAGGCTATTATAACATCGTTTACTTTAAAGTCAATATAAGGCTTAAAAGTGATACCACACTCCTGACCTTGCTTGACCTTCTCGACGGAATCTTTGCCTTGTTGAATCGAATCGACTTTAGTGTCTTTGGTAATTTTGCCATCTCTTTGAAGATGAATTTGATCGCCTTTTTTGATTTCACCTTTGGTACAAGTGAGACCGGCAATGCGGACTTTGTTAATTTTAAACTCGGCTTTGATAGTTCCTTCACCGGTAAAAGTTTCATCAATGGTCGGTTCGAGAAGATGAAGAACTTGGTCTTGGATATTTTCGATGATTTCATAGATTATTTTTGACTCAAAAATACGAACTTTTTCATTTTCGGCCATATTTTTGATAAATTTGGGAGCGGCGGTGTTGAAAGCAAAAATTTGGGCCTTAGTGTTGGCAGCTAAAAAAACGTCGTTTTCGGAGACAGCGCCAATGCCTGAAGAGACCAATTGGACTTCTGAAGGCAAAGAAGAAACAAGAGCTTCTAGAGTCCCTTGTACATCAGCTTTGATGACTAGGGGGAGCTTGATGACTTCTTCTGACGAAGTTTCTTCTGGCTGGGGAATTTCAGGATTAGCTGGGGGAGGAATAATGACCTCAGGTTTCGGGATTAATTCTTCTTTTTGGGAAGTAATTATGGCACCGACAGCCGGGGTTTGAGTAAAACCAAGAATTTCAACCGGAGTTGAAGGAGTGGCGGATTTGATGATTTTGCCGTTGTGGTCGAGTAATGCTTTAACTTTACAGGAAATTTGTTGAGCATAGACCTGATCTGATACACATAAAGTTCCCTGTTTGATAATAGCAGTGGCTACGGGACCGCGACTTTTATCAAGACGTGATTCGATAATGTAGGCTTCAAGCGGAACATTCGGAAGAGATTTTAGCTCAAGAACTTCGGCGTTGAGAACAATCATTTCTAATAATTTTGGAATTCCTGCGCCGGTTTTGGCAGAAACTGGAATTACGGCGATTTGACCACCATATTCTTCGGGAGTATAGCCCATTTCAACGAGCTGACCTTTGACTTTGTCTGGGTTAGCAGAATCCAAATCTATTTTGTTTAAGGCAACCACAAAAGGAATATTGGTTTTTTTGATGTGTTCAATACACTCTTTGGTTTGGGGCATAATGCCTTCGACGGCGGAGATGACTAAAACTACAATATCGGTGATTTGGGCTCCACGGGAACGCATGTCACAAAAAGCGGCATGTCCGGGAGTATCGATAAAAGTAATTAAAGAAAGAGGTTTTTCGGGTTGCTCAACAGCCACCTGGTAGGCAGCAACGTGCTGAGTAATACCGCCAGCTTCTTTGTTCCAGATATGGGTTGAGCGGATTTTGTCCAATAAACTGGTTTTTCCATGATCAATATGNNAACTACTATTTTTTGGATTTGGCAAAATCAGCTTCAGTACCTACCTTGATTTCCAGTCCGGTAAGCAAACCAGCCAAACGAACATTTTCGCCACCGGCACCAATTGCCAGAGCTAATTGATCTTCAGGAACAGCAACTTTGGCTAAGCCATTTTCGACAGAGAGGACTTTTATGTTCTCGGCTGGGGAAAGTGCCTGACCGATAAATTGGTCGATATTCTTGGAAAATTGAATGACGTCGACTTTTTCATCAGAGGGTAATTCGGCCAGAATAGTTTGAATACGGGAACCTTTTTGGCCAATACATGAACCGACCGGATCAACTCCGGGTTGAGTGGAAGAAACAGCAACTTTGGTTCTTTCACCGGGGGTTCGGGCAATTTTTTCGATAGTGACAATACCGTTGGTAACCTCAGGCACATTTTTGACAAATAGCTGAGCCACAAACTCGGGATCACGGCGGGAAAGAATGATAATTTTACGATCGGTGGGATCAGTTTCAATCGATTTTAAAAGAAATAAAACACGATCACCGCTTTTGAGATTGTCAGAAAATATCATTTCGTCTTTAGGACAAATTGCTTCAACTTCACGATCTAGACTAACGTTGGCGCGATACTGATCAGCTTTGATAACCACACCGTTAACCAAAGAACCGATTTTTTTGCGGTACTCGGTAATAGATTTTTCGGTTTGGAGATCGTTGAGACCCTGCTTGAGAACATTCATAGCGGTTTGGGCGGCGATCCGACCAAAACCAGGAGGGGTTACTTTTCCTCTTTTTTCACCATCGATTTGGTAAATTTCAAAAGAACCGGACTCTGGAGATAATTCAACTTCAAGATTGATATCCTCTTCAACTACACGACCTCTTTCTTTTTCATCGCGTTTATAGGCAGAAATTATACCCTGTTCGATAATGTTGAGGATATCTTGAGCTTCGATACCTCTCTCACCGGCCAATTGGGCGATGGAGACGGCAAACTCGGTCCGAGGTAGTTTTTTTATATCCATTTGAACTCCTTTTTAGTGAAATAAAAATGGGGACTGTCCGCCCCCATTCCAATTACACAGTATTAATAGGAGTATTATAGCAAAAAATCCGAATAAAGGTGTTTTACAAATCCAATTGATTAAGCATTTGTTTTTGTTTTGAAGAAAGTTTTTGGGGAATATCGACAATCAGACGGATATAAAAATCACCGTGGCCAAAACCGTTGACATTTGGAGAACCTTTGCCCTGAAGTCTAACCAGTGTGTGGGATTGGGTACCCGGTTTGATTCTGATTTTTAGATCACCGTCAAGAGTAGGAACCTGAATATCATCACCCAATATGGCCTGCTTTATAGATATATTTTGGATGACATAAATATCGTTGCCGTCGCGTTGAAATAATTTATCTGGCTTAACATCGATATAAAGAATAAAGTCCTGGAAACGGATTTGTTGACCGTCGGCAACGCCGGCAGGAATTTTTATTTTTTTATTTTTACCGTCGATCTTGACTTCTTTTTCAACACCCTTGACGGATTCTATGAAGGAAAGCTCAATTTTGTAGGTGGTTAATTGTTGGCGACGGGATTGATTTCCAAAAATACCGCCACTACCACTGGCGGAAAAAAATTGTTCAAAAATATCAAAAGGATTACTAAAACCGCCAAAATCAAAGTCGGTATTACTACCAAACGGATTATTGCCACCGGACCAGGTATAAGTGAAAGGACCTGATTGGTCGGTGTAGGTACGACCGCCAAAACCACCCGAAGACGGGTCAAAAGCAGCATGACCAAACTGATCGTAAGCCGATTTTTTTTGATCATTACTGAGAACTTCGTAGGCCTCGTTGATTTCTTTAAATTTTTCTTCAGCATCGGCGGCTTTATTGCGATCAGGATGCCAGGCCAGAGCCTGTTGGCGATAAGCCGCCTTGATATCTGCCTTTGAAGCATTTTTATCAACTCCCAGTACTTCGTAAAAATCCCGTTTCATTATTTAACAATCTCCCCTTCTTCAGCGTCTTTTTTATCATCATCTTTCTTGCCAGATTTTTTGTCGTCTGATTTTTCAGACTGAGCTGCTTGCTCGGGAGGAGGAGTTTGAGAATAAATTGACTGACCGACCACTTGTAATATTTGGGAAAGCTCTTCGCTGAATTTATCCATTTCGTCTTTGTTAACCTCAGTTTTGGCTAACAATTCTTTACCTTCTTTAACTTTCTCTTCGATTTTCTTTTTGTCGTCATCTTTGACCTTGTCGGCAAAATCTTTGAGAGTTTTTTCAGCACTAAAAATGGTTGAATCGAGCTTGTTGCGGGATTCGGCGAGAACTTTCTTTTGCTCGTCTTCACGGGCGTGGGCCTCGGCATCAGTCTTCATTTTTTCAACCTCTTCCTCGGAAAGATTGGTAGCGTTTTGGATGGTAATTTTTTGTTCTTTACCGGTACCTTTATCTTTGGCGGAGACTGAAAGGATGCCATTACTGTCGATATCAAAGGTGACTTCGATTTGAGGGGTACCACGAGCTGCTGGAGCAAGACCGTCTAAGACAAAACGGCCAAGAGACTTGTTGTCGGCGGACATAGGACGCTCACCCTGAAGGACGTTAATTTCGACTTGAGGCTGATTGTCGGCATAAGTAGTAAAAATTTGTGACTTTTTGGTAGGGACAGTGGTGTTGCGGTCTATCAGAGGAGTTCTGACTCCGCCAGCAGTCTCGATACCAAGAGTTAAAGGGGTAACGTCGAGTAAGACCACATCTTTAACTTCGCCGGAAAGAACGGCTCCCTGAACAGCGGCACCGATGGCAACAACTTCGTCGGGGTTAACCGTAGTATTAAGGTCTTTGCCAAAAAAGTTTTTGACAACTTCCTGAACCTTGGGCATTCGGGTCATACCTCCGACCATTAAAATATCGGTAATATCAGCTTTAGAAACGCCGGCATCCTTGAGACATTTTTCAACCGGAGTGATGGTTTTTTGAATCAAATCATCGACCAATTTTTCCAGTTCAGTACGGGTAAATTTGAGAGTCAAATGAATAGGTTGACCATCTTTTTGGGTAATAAAAGGTAAGTTAATGTCGGTTTCGACTGAAGACGATAGTTCAATTTTGGCTTTTTCTGAAGCTTCTCGTACTCTTTGAAGAGCTTGTGGATCGGTAGAGAGATCAACTCCGTGTTCTTTTTTGAAGTTGTCTAAAATCCAATTAATAATGACTTGATCAAAATCATCTCCACCAAGGAAAGTGTCACCGTTGGTAGCTTTTACTTCGAAAATTCCGTCTCCGATTTCAAGAATGGAGATGTCAAAAGTACCTCCGCCAAGATCGTAAACAGCGATGGTACCGGATTTTTTCTTATCAAGACCGTAGGCCAGAGCGGCAGCGGTGGGTTCATTGACAATACGCTGGACTTTAAGACCGGAAATTTCGCCAGCCTGCTTGGTAGCTTGACGTTGCGAATCATCAAAATAAGCCGGGACAGTAATAACAGCATCGGTAACTTTTTCGCCCAAATATTTTTCCGCGTCAGTTTTGGCTTTTTGGAGAATCATAGAAGAGATTTCTTGTGGAGTGTAGGTTTTGCCACCAACCTCAACCACGGCCATTTTATCTTTTCCTTCGACTATCTTGTAAGACAAAAGTTTTTGGCTTTTGACAACTTCAGGATCAGAAATACGACGACCCATAAGTCTTTTGACCGAGTAAATAGTGTTCTCGGAATTGAGAACCATTTGCCGTTTGGCTAGGTCGCCGACTAGTTTTTTTACCGGCTCAACCACCGAAGGAATTAAATTTCGACCTTCAGAAGTTAAAATAATTTTAGGTTGGCCCGCCTCCATGACGGCGACGCAGGAGTTGGTAGTGCCAAGATCAATACCAATGATTTTGTTTGACATAGTTTTGTTAGTTTATTAAATAATAATTAGTAATTTGTTAATTTGATTCTTTACCGACGACCACTTGAGCGGGGCGGATGATGTGACCATTAAGGCGATAACCTTTCTTTTTTACCGAGACGACTTCATCTTGCTTGCCGGGAGCAACTTCGACACAATCCATGGATTCGGGATTAAAAGTTTGTTTCTCGGCAATAATTTCTTCAATGCCTTCGGACTCTAAAACAGAAACAAATTTGTTGATAACCATTTTGAGACCAGCGTCTTTTAAATGTTGATTTGATAGATAAAGATCATCAAGAACTTCAATTATTTTACTTAAGAGTGAAGTTGTGGCCAGGGTTACAAACAGTTGGCGTTGATTTTCAATTCTTTTTTCAAGATTAGAATAATCAGCCAAAGATCGATTTAATTTATTTTGAAGTTGGTCGACTTTTTCTTCAAGTTTTACTATTTTTTTATTTTGAATAGTATCTATTTTTGGGGCATTTTTAGACTTATTTTTTGAAAAATTGGAGTTCATAGTAGATATTAACGACTAATTGTAGAAACCAGCTCGGCTAGGTAGTCGACCATGGGGATTACCTGGGTGTAGTGAATTCGAGCAGGACCAACTACTCCTAAAATTCCCCGGTGAGGACCGGCCTCGTAGGTTTGATAAACAAATCCGCATGGTTCAAGATGTTCCATTCCTAAATCTTCACCGATTAGCAGATGGATAAAATTTTCCTCCTGATCGCGATCGGTAGCAGAGGCTTTGTTTAAAATGTCGTACCAATAGGCAGAATTATCCATAAGAGATAAAACGGTTTTGGCAACGTCAATGTTGTAAAATTCCGGTTCTTCTAAAAGATTGCTGGCTCCAAAAGTATAAACGGTATCGTGGTTAGTGGTGGCAATAGCCATGGAACGGGTACGGGTGGCTAATTCACGGGCAGATTCGCGTAAAAGACGGTCAAATTCATTGCGATAATCCCAAACTTTTTCTTTGACGCCAATTTCTTCGCTGGAACTCATGGCCTTCGGAGTCATGAGGTTACGGACGTAATATTTTAAACCCATGGAAGTTGGGGCTCGGCCAGCGGAAAGATGATTTTTCTTAAGAAAACCAAGTTGAGTTAAGGCAGCCATTTCGTTTCTAATGGTGGCAGAAGAGATTCCCAGAGAATATTTTTTTTCTAAAGTCTCTGAACCGACGGCTTCGGCACTTTCAATGAATTCTTCGGTAATGCATTTAAGAATCTTGATTTGTCTTTGAGTTAAATCAGCCATATTAGCAATATAATAAATTGACTGCTAAGAGCTGTCAAGGGGATAATGGTCGAAAAAGAAAGTAAAGGGCCAAAAACAATAGGGTAAGGAGAACAAAATTTAGAGGAGAAAATAGATTAAAAAACATCATTACGGGTAAAAGGAAAATATAGGTGCTAATTAGTAAATTAATTTTAATTTTTTGAAGAAAAATTAAAGAAAGAGAGAGAAAGAACATGTAAAGCAGGACAAAAAATAGGATAATAGTTATAGAGTCTTTGGGGGGGATGACAATTATATAGACAGCACTAATTAAGAAAATAAATAAGCTAATGACTAACCAAAAAGATGAAAATATTACTGGTGATTTGGGCTTACTCTTGACCATCGGTTATTTCTGAAGCGGAGGGTTTTTCAAGTTTAATTTTGTCGATTATTCGCAATAATTTATGGGAACGGGTGGTGTTAACAGTATTGTATTGCTTTGAAAGAGCGTCAATTCTGGGGCCAATTTTGTCGAATTCCTGATTATATTTAATAAATTCTTGTTCAAAAATTTTGATTTGGGTAATAATTGATTGAACATTTTTTTGATAGCGAAAATTATCATAGGCTTGTCGAACCATCCGAAGAATAGCGGTAAAGGAGAAGGGGCCAGCAAAAACAATTTTGTTGGCGAAGGCTTGCTCGAGGATATCGGGGAACTTTTCGTAAATAAAACTAAAAATCATTTCGTTGGGAATAAAAACGACCACAAAATCGACAGTATTGTCTTCGGGGTTGATGTAGTTTCGAGAGGAAACATCTGAAATTTTATTTTTTATGTCTGATTCAAAGGCTTTAAGAAATTGCTTTTTTTGATCCTCATTGTCGGTTTCACTCATTTTGACAATGTTGGCGTAGGGAAATTTGGCATCAATATTGATTTTGGTTTTGTCGGGAAGATAGATAGTAAAATCAGGACGGCCTTCACCAAAAGTTTCCTGCTTGCTATAGCTGGTGCCGATAACAAAACCGGACTGTTTGAGCAAATCTTCGGCGACTTTTTCACCAAAAGCACCGCGCATCCGGTCACTACTTAGAGTTCTTTTAAGACCTTCGGTGGTAACGGATAGTTC
>DFZG01000033.1 GCA_002382075.1 Candidatus Shapirobacteria bacterium UBA4062 | reverse complement strand
TCACTCATCATTTCCACTTGTCCAATTACTCTGGCTGCCCCGATAAAAATACACTTTTCCAACCATTTAACCGGTTCTTTTACCATCAAATGAATATCCCACAAAATATTTTCCACTCCCTCAACTCTGTCAATCAGTTCCAATTCAAAACTCTTTTCAGGCAAATAAGTTCCGTCAATTACGTCAATTTGAATCCACTTACTTTTTCCCTTAACCTGAATTATTTTTTTTTCAGCCTCAATAATACTTTTTTCTAAAATAGTTGGAATTATCTTCACCACTCTATTTTACCTTATTACTTCTGGCCAATAAACATCCCCATTTCAACCAATCGACAAGAATATCCATATTCATTGTCATACCATGCTCCAATCGACACCATGTCCTCCGAAATTACTTTTGTCATTCGGCTATCAATTATGCATGAAGCATTGTTGCCGATAATATCACTGCTCACCAACGGGTCATAAGACACTTTTAATTTTCCCACCATTTCTTTAGTTACACTGGCTTCTTCAAAAATTGAATTTACTTCTTCCACACTCGTCTCTCTTACCAATTTAAAAGTTAAATCCGAATAAGATCCACAAACCACCGGTACTCTTATGGCTGTACCTCCAAATCTACCCTTACATTCAGGATAAACCGCCACTACTGATTCCGCCGCCCCAGTTGTTGTCGGCACAATATTTATGGCTGCCGCTCTGGCTCTTCGGGCATCTTTATTCGCTCCGTCTACAATATTTTGATTAGCGGTATAAGCGTGTATCGTCGTTAGTGTTCCTTCTTGAAAACCAATTTTTTGATCCATTAGTTTGACGATTCCTGCCACACAGTTAGTGGTACAAGAACCATTAGACACTAATTTTTCCCCTTTATAATTTTGTTCATTAACTCCCAATACAAAAGTTGGTATTTGTTTGCTTTTTGTTGGTGCTGAAATCACTATTTTTTTTGCCCCGCCTTTTAAATGACCCAAAGCTCTTTCGTCACTAAAAGCTCCGGTACATTCCAAAATTATTTCTGCCCCATATTTTTTCCAATCAATTTTTGCCGGGTTTGGTTCTCCCAAAAAGGGGATACTTTCACCTCCAACAACCATTCTGCCTATCTCTCCGCCTTTTTCTGGATCGGCTTCTTCAATTTTTTGGGGCAATCTTCCATAAACCGAATCATATTTAAATTGCATCACATACGCTTCCATTGGCAAATCTCCTTTAGTATTTATTGCCACCACCTCCACCTCATATTTTTCCAAAAAAATTGCTCTCAATACCACGCTCCCAATTCTCCCAAATCCATTAATTCCGATTTTAAGTTTTTTATTATCTTTCATAATTAATCATATCTTATTCTTCGTCATTATTAAAAGCTGCCAATTTTCTTTTTGTCAAAAACTCCAACATCGCTCCACCTCCCGAGCTTATATAATCTATTTTTTCTTGCAAACCCAATCCTCTGATTGCCCCACTCGTGTCTCCTCCGGCAATTACTTTATACACGGCTTGGCTATTAACCAATGCTCTGGCAATTTCTACAGTCCCTTTTTTGGAATTTTCAACTTCAAAAAAACCCATTGCTCCTGCCCAAACTATCGTTTTCGAACTATTTATTGTTGCTACAAAGTTCTCAATGTCCCTCTCGCTCAAATCCAATCCGTCCTCTCTCAACTCCGCCATTTTTACTTTTTCATTATCAAAGCCCGCTATTCCGGAGTCTTGACGAAGGATAGGCAGTTTTCCTCCAATCAAAATTCTGTCAGCCAAATTTATCAATCCCTCCAGATAATCCAGTTTATCTTTCTTGGCTCCGCCCAAAATCACCGTCAGTGGCCTTTGGGGATTTTTTACCAACTCTTCAATTTTATTTACTTCTTCAATAAAGCTTAATCCGTAAAAAGCCGGCATTTTTTGCCAAAGCATGATTGATGCATGTTCTCGGTGGGCCACTCCAAAAGCATCATTTACATAAAACTGACACAATTCTTTTATTTTATCCAAAAACTCTGGTTCATTTTTTTCTTCCCCTTC
Organism: Candidatus Shapirobacteria bacterium UBA4062; assembly: GCA_002382075.1. Taxonomy (GTDB): domain Bacteria; phylum Patescibacteriota; class Microgenomatia; order UBA12405; family UBA12405; genus UBA5615. The sequence continues at coordinate 2,453 of DFZG01000033.1, read as the reverse complement.
CCAAAATCTCAAATTTTCCAAAAACACAATTTGATTTGCCCCCAGCGCCAAATCAATCTCCTTAACTTTTTCCATATCATCCACAAATACACTTTCAATCAAATTTTCCCCCCTCGGCTCCAACAGGCTCATCAGTTCTACATAAACCGGTCTCAGGCTTAAATTTTCTTCTCTCCCTTCTGGTCTCCCCCTGTGGCCCAATATCAAAATCCGGCAATTTTTTTGCAGCAGTATTTTAATAGTTTCCAGGCTTTTTCTAAGCCTCTCATTATCCAAAATTTGGTTATTTTCTATTGGCAAATCCAAGTCCATTCGCAATATTACCCTGGTTTCCGGCAATATTTCTGTCACACTTCTCAAATTCATTTATTTTCATAACTTTTAATTTTATTTATTCTTCTCAAATATTTTTCTTCAGACGAAAACACCGTTTTCAAAAATATATTTACAATTTCAATATTATCTTCAAGGGGAATTAAATCTGCCGCCAAAACCAATATGTTTATATTGTCGTCATTTCTAGCCGCTCTAGCCTGTCTTTCCAATAAGCACAGCCCGGCTCTAGCCCCCTTAACTTTATTAGCTGCCACAGATGCTCCCACTCCCGAACCACAAATCACTATTCCTTTTCCGTTTTCCAAAACCACTTTTTCTGCTACTTTTATGGCAAAATCCGGATAATCATCTTCAGCATCATAATTTTGAGTTCCCAAATCCACCACTTCTTCCCCATTGTCCACTAACCATTTTTTAATCTCCTCTTTTTGACTCAAACCTCTATGATCTGCCCCGATAAATATCATATAAAATAACTATACACCAAATGAAGCTGATTCTCGATTCTCATCCTTTCACTATTACCCTAAAACGGCAGATTTCTTCGTCTCTCAGTCTTCGTTTTCTTTCCCGTTACCATTTAGAACTCCGTTGTCCTTATTTAGTCCCCACTCCAGTTTTAAGTCGTTTTCTTTTGTCTCACCAAAAATGGATCATAAAAAATTACCAAAAAATTAAAATTAAAAAAAGCGTTGTCTCTATTTCTTCATTATCAATTTTAGGTCAAAAATATAAACTCAGTTTTTCCCTATCTCAACGTGATTCTTTAGTAATCTTTGATTCTCCACCCCACATCAATATTTTAGCTACCTCACTTTCTTCCTCCCATCTTCGTTCCTTAATTGACAAAAAAATGCGCCCTACTGCCCAAAAATTAATCAAACAAGAAGTTGCCCGTCTTTCCCAGCTTCATTCTTTTGAAGTCGGTCGTATTTCCATAAAAAACCAAAAATCCCGTTTTGGCTCCTGTTCTTCTCAAGGTAATTTAAATTTTAATTGGCAAATTATTCTTTTCCCACCTCAAATTTTTACCCATATCATTCTTCACGAACTGACTCATTTATCCATCAAAAACCACTCTTCAAAATTTTGGAATCAACTGGCTCTCTACGATCCAAATTGGCGCTCCCACCGTCTCTGGCTCAAAAAAGAAGGTACTCAGCACTTCATTGTCTAAATCTCTATTTCAATTCCTACCGGGCAATGATCCGAACCATAAACCTCGTTTAAAATATACGCTTTTTTCAAATTCTTCTTTAATTTTTCGTCAATAAACACATAATCAATTCTCCAGCCCACATTTCTTTCCCGAGCTCTGGTAATTTGATCCCACCAGGAGTATTTCACCTCATCTGGGTGTAAATATCTAAAAGTATCCACCCAGCCTTCTTTTTCTAACTTATCTATCCACTTTCGCTCAATTTCCAAAAAACCCGAAGTTTTCGAATTTTCCTTTGGTCTGGTCAAATCAATTTCCTCATGAGCCGTATTCACATCTCCCAAAAATATCACTTTTTCACCTTTTTCTCGAAGATTATTAATATATTTCAAAAAATTATTATAAAAATCCATCTTATATTGCAGTCTACCCTTATCTCTTTTTCCATTCGGAAAATAAACATTTAGAAGGCTAAATTCATCATATTTAGTAATCAACACCCTCCCTTCATCATCCCAATCATTATCCCTGTCACCCACAATTACCGTTTTGGGTTCCATCTTGGAATATGTCGCCACTCCTGAATAACCCGCTTTTTCGGCATCATTCAAAAAAAAGTAGTAATTTTTTGGTGCTCCGTCAGGTATTTGCTCGATTTTTGCTTTTACTTCCTGAAAACAAAACACGTCAGCTTTGTCTTTTTTCATAAAATCAAATAAGCCTTTTTTAACTGCCGCTCTTAATCCGGCCACATTCCAGGAAATTATTCTGTATTTATTAGCTTTCATAACTATATTATATTCAAAAACAAGCCATTTTTCTGATATAATCTTGTGACTCAAAACCAGCAGGTGCCGGACGGTAAGGCAATGGTCTGTAAAACCATCTAAAGTAGGTTCAACTCCTACCTGCTGGACATTTAGTTATCAATAATCTGTAACCTGCCAATCCGGCAACT
>DFZG01000006.1 GCA_002382075.1 Candidatus Shapirobacteria bacterium UBA4062 | reverse complement strand
CCGTCTTGGTCAAGGTGGATATTTTCGGGGAGCGGGTCAAGAGAACGGAATATTATGCTTTGGTTAGAAGTTTGGGGCGGGAGGGCGATTTCGGTTTTGATTAGATCAGGGCTGGAATTTTCTAAGTAGTAAGTCAATTCAAAGTCGAAGAGCTGATAGTTTCCAAAGATAAGTAATATTTTCTGAGAGGAGGCGTCGTTTATTTTTATGAGAGTATTGTTGGAAAAATAATCAACATGAACGTTTTTGACTGAAGAGAAGGATAATTTTCCAAAACTTGAAGGAAGAGTAATTTCGATTTGAGAATCGATTTTTGTTTGTGAAGATTGGTATTGGGGCAGAGTTATTTCCCAAGTATTACCTTTTTGAGTGACTAAATCGTTGGCTTTATAATTGATTTCAAAACTATTAATTTGATTTTTACCCATTTTAGGCTGGTTGAATTGAAGCTGAAGAACAGTTTGGGATGATTTTTGATCAACGTTTTTTAGAATGTTTCCCAGGTAATCGCTGGCCGAAATCTGACTGACGTCTGATCCTGAGAGGGTGACGGTGTATTGTTTGGGATAAATTTCGGATAAATTATTGTTGAGGTCAACTTTTTGTTTTACTTGGGTGTTGAGTGAAGAGTCGATTTGATAATAGGTTTTTTGATTAATGGAAAATTCATCGATGGCTTGGATATGGCTGGGAAAAAGTAAAAAAATGATAAAAGTGAGAAGAAACATAGATTATTTAATATAACATTGGAAAGAAAAAAAAGACTTCTGGTTGACTTCGGGTAATCTTCGTGTATATTTTACATATGCCTCAAGTTTTATATAAAAGACAAAAACAAATTTTTGATTATATTAATCGAAATATCGATAAATACGGTTATGCACCGAGTTTGACAGAAATTGCGGAATATTTGGGATTATCTTCGTTGGCGACAGTACACGAGCATTTGTCAGTTTTAGAAAAAAAAGGGTTGATTAGGAGATATAAAGGGGCGGTTAGAGGAATTGAGGTAATTGATAACCACCTACCGCTTAATACGACAATTGAATTGCCGGTAATGGGGTTTATTGCTTGCGGTGAACCAATTGAGCCATACAATGATCCGAATGCAACTTTGGCGGTAAATTCAACATTAGTTAAAGCAGGTGACAAATCTTATGTGTTGCAGGCCAAAGGTGATTCAATGGTTGACGATGGAATTCTGAATGGGGATTATGTGGTATTGAAAGAACAAAGTGAGGCAAAAAATGGGGATATTGTAGTGGCGGTACTAAAAAATGGATTTGCAACTTTAAAAAGATATTACAAAGAAGCTGATAGGATCAGATTGCAACCGGCAAACTCGACAATGTCGCCGATGTTTGTCAATGAAGTGGAAATAAGAGGTAAGGTAGTGGCGATAATTAGACAGTTTAATTAAAAATGCGCAAAGAAGTAACTAATGTTTTTTTGATAAAAGGTGATGAAGTTTGTTTGGGAATGAAAAAAAGAGGTTTTGGTCAGGGATTATGGAATGGAACTGGAGGAAAAATTGAGGTTGGTGAGACGAATGAAAATGCGGCAAAAAGAGAGGCAAAAGAAGAATTTGGAGTAGAGCTAAATAAGGTCGATAATGCAGGCGAAAGTCTATTTGTTTTTAAAGATGGATTGGAAATACATTGTCATATATTTACTTGTCGAGATTGGAAAGGAGAACCGGTCGAAGGAGAAGAAATGGCTCCAAAATGGTTTAAGATCAAAGATTTGCCATTGGATTTAATGTGGAAGACTGATACGAGTTGGCTACCAATGGTTTTAGAAGGCAAGAGAGTAAAAGGGGTTTATTATTTTAAAGATGATGCTGATACGGTGGAGAGTTATGATTTAAAGGAGATTGATTAATGCTATATATAATCTCAACACCAATTGGAAACTTAAAGGATATTACATTGAGAGCTATCGATATGTTTGAAAGTATCGATATTTTATTATGTGAAGATACTCGAAAAACAGGAATTTTGCTAAAAGAATTAAAAATAGGAAATTCACCTAAATTGATATCGTTTTATGATGAAGTGGAAAGGCAAAAAATTCCACAGATAATTGAAATGCTAAAAGAAGGTTTGGAAATTGGTTTGGTAACCGATGCCGGAACTCCCCTTTTATCTGACCCGGGATGGCTTTTGGTGAGAAAGTGTCAAGAATTAGGTATAAAATATACGGCGATACCGGGTCCAAGTGCTGTGATAAATGCTTTGGTTTTGGCTGGTTTGCCCATGGGTAGATTTTCGTATTTAGGGTTTTTACCAAAAAGAAACGGAGAAAGAAAAAAAGTGTTAGAAAAATACAGAGAGGTTGAGGGAGCAAAAGTGGTTTATGAATCCCCTCTTAGAACTGAAAAACTAGTGAATGAAATTAAGGAAGTATATGGCGAAAAAGTGGAGATTAGGATAATTAGAGAGATGACAAAAAAATTTGAAGAAGTAAAAACTGATTGGGATGGTGAGATTCGGGGCGAAGTGGTAGTAGTTTTTACTTAGACATTATTTTCTTTTCCACCCAAGAGACGGTTTCACGAGTACGGTCAATGGCATCAGGGGAAACAGAAATACTAGTGACTCCCCATTGGACTAATTTTTCAACTAAATCAGGGTAATTGCTGGGAGCTTGGCCGCAAATTGAACTGGTGATTCCTCTTTTTTTAGCGGTGGTGATGGCTTTTTTAAGTGCCCAGAGAACGGCTGGGTCCATTTCGTTGAAGGATTTGGCAACTTCACCATTATCACGATCTAACCCTAAAACTAACATGGTCAAGTCGTTGCTGCCAATTGAAATACCATCTATACCAACGTCAATGAATTCATCGAGTAAGATGACATTGCTAGGAATTTCGACCATCATTTGAAGTTTGAAAGAGGGTGAGCGAAGTAGACCAGCTTGGCTAATTATTTTTTTGACATCGATAAGTTCTTGAGGAGTACGGACGAAAGGAATCATTAACCAAAGATTTTTAAGGTTGTATTTGTTGCGAACCATTTTTATGGCTTCAAGTTCCATTTCAAAAACCTCAGGAGAGTTGATGTAACGAGCGGCGCCGCGGAAACCCAACATGGGGTTGGATTCTTCCGGTTCGTAAAGCTTGCCCCAGCTGAGATAGCGATATTCGTTTGTTTTGAAGTCGGTGGCCCGATAGATGACTGGACGGGGTGAAAATGATTGGCAAAACTCTTTGAGTCCGTCGGCTAATTGTTTGATATATTGTTTTTGTTTACCTTCGGCAATGATTCTTTTGGGATGTACACCGATGTTGGCAATCATAAATTCGGCTCTGAGTAGCCCGACACCGTCAACATTTCTTTTGGAAATATCAGCAGCTAATTCTGGTTCACCTAAATTGCAGTAGACTTTGGTGGCAGTTTTAGTGTTGTTGGTGATAGTGGTTTTGGGTGCCGAAACATGCT
>DFZG01000050.1:2210-5070 GCA_002382075.1 Candidatus Shapirobacteria bacterium UBA4062 | reverse complement strand
AAAGATAGTCCTGTTGGGCTTTGTTGAAACGATGAATTTCGTCTAAGAAAAGAATTTTTTTGATTAATGAAGGCGTCCCGCCGTTGCGGGATCCCCTGGCATCAGAACCAATTATTTTGCGAATGTCGTCTTTGCCGGCAGAAACGGCCGATAATTCGTGTAATTCGGCTTGAGCTTCTTTGGCGATAATTCTAGCCAGAGTGGTTTTGCCAACACCCGGAGGACCCCAAAAAATCATGGAAAATATTTGATGGCTGGCGATGGCGACCCGAAGAGGCTTGTTTGGGCCGACTAAATGTTCTTGGCCGATAAATTCGTCTAAATTTTTAGGTCTGATCTGAGCTGCTAAAGGTTGAGATGACATGTTTCGGGTTTTGTTTGGTTAATGAAATAGAATAACTGGTAAACCCGAGAGAGTCAAGAGAGATTAAAGTTTACTTTTGCGTCGCTTATAGAAAATGAAAACTAGAAGAAGTGGGAGCCATATTGGAGTAAAGACAAAGGCTTTGATGGCAAAATTACCGATGGTTCTGAAACTGGAAATAAGAGAGCGGACTGATTGTTTGAAAATTACTTGAGGCCGCCAAGTTTGATCAGGAGTGTAGGGAAGAGATAGTTCGTCTGTAGAGAGAGAAACAGAAATAAGACTGAGGGAGGCCGATTTTTCCAAATAAAGTTGTTGGCCTTTAAGAGAATCTATTTGTGATTGAGTATTGATAATTTCTCTTTGAACTTCAAGGATATCTTGGACTCGAGTGGCTGAAGATAAAATAGATTGATATTTAGTTTTGATACTTTCAAGAAGATCAAGGCGGGTTTGAATATCTTCGTACTGATCGGTAAGGTCACGACCAACTACAGATTCATAAACTGTTTTTAGGCCAAGAGATTTGATTTGGTCCATGGCTTCGTCCAATTTTTCTGAAGGAACCCTAACGGAAATATCACCGCTGGCATTGGAATCAGGACGGGAAAGTGAGGAGTTGACCAAAAAACCACCAAGGGACTGGGCCTGAGATTGAATTTCCCTGATAGCAGTGGGAACATCTTTGACAAGAAGCGAGAGTGAGGAATTTCTGGAGACCAATCTTTGAGTGCTGTCTGAGGGAGCAATCTCTGGGGAATAACTTTCACTACTTTGGTTAAGAGAACCGACGGAAAAATCTGAAAACATACTGCCACTAGAAAGACCCTTAAGTGAGGGACCTTGAGAATCGAAAGTTGGATAATTATTACTGCCTGATGCTTTAACCAGAAAATAAATCAACAAGCCGATAACGAGAAAGTGCCAGTTTTTCCTCAACCAATTCATAATTAAATTTAGCACAACTTGTGTTTATAATCTATTAATAATGAAATTGGGAATAATATTGTTTTTGTCGCTACTTTTGAGACTAATCGGACTAAATCANNCTGTGGCTGGATGAAGCCATATCGGCAAATGTGGCGAAAAATTACAGTCTAATGGAAATTCCGAGTCAATTTTCTAAAAGTGATTTTCACCCACCCCTGTATTATATGATGTTGGATGGGTGGACAAATATTGCCGGAGACTCGGAAATATCACTGAGACTGCCGTCGGTAATTTTTTCAATGGTAACAATTTATATCGTTTATTTGATGGGAGGAGTGGGGGCGGCAGCGTTGGTTGGTTTTAATCCCCTGCTGGTTTACTACTCGCAGGAGGCAAGAATGTACTCAATGGTAACAATGCTTTTAATTTTGGGAATATATTTTTGGCAAAAAAGGAAATATTTTTGGGTTAATGTATTTTTTGGATTAAGTTTTTTGACGTTTTACGGCTCGGTGTTTTTGCCGGCAGGATTGTCGATTTATTTGCTTCTTAAAAGAAATTATAAGGAAATAGTCAAGATTAATATTGGTTTGGTGGCGGCAATACTAATAAATTTACCGCTTTTAAGGCAGCAGTTGGTAAACTCAAAAATACTACTGGATCAAGTAACGAATTGGAGTCTTGTATTGGGAAAGGCAAATATAAAAAATTTGGGGTTGATATTTATTAAATTTACTTCGGGAAGAATTAGTTTTTATCCGAAATATGTATATTATTTAATTGCCGGATTATGGGCAGTTTTTGTATGGATGAGGTCGATAAAAATTAATAAATGGACAATAATTTTGGGTTTAAGTTTGGGGGTGGGAATAATTTTTTCGATATTTACGCCAATGCTGCAGTATTTTAGATTTATTTATTTGATTCCGATAATGGCGCTGGCCCTTAAAAACAAAAAACTAGTGGCTGGCGGATTTTTGGTTTTTAGTTTGGTTTATGTATTAAATTCAAATTTTTATAGAGAGGATTGGAAAAGTTTAGTGGGTAATTTAGAGGGGAAGGTATATATGATTGAATCTTTTGTCGATCCAGTAAAGTATTACAACCCAAAAATTGAGGTGGTGGATATAAGAGGAGAAATTACGGAGACAAAAATTGCGGTAGTTCCCTACGGGGCGATGATTCACGGAGTGGAGACGGAAAGTTTACTGATAGGTCAGGGATTTAAAAAGGTGGAGGAGAAAAATTTTAGAGAATTAAGCTTGGAATATTGGGAAAAAGAAGAGCTTTTACAAAAGCTTTAATTGGTTGATTTCGGTTTGAGTTAGAGGACGTGATTGACCGATGGCCAGGTTACCAATTTCGATGGGACCCAGGGAAATTCGGTGAAGGAAAACCAAATGAAGATGGAGAGCGGCGGCCATACGACGAATTTGGCGTTTTTTGCCTTCAAAAAGGGTAATTTTGAGAGTGGTGTGATTTGATTTTGATTCAAAAAATTCGACCTCAGATGGAGCGGTGCGGCCATCATCAAGTTCAACGCCGTGGCGCATACTCTCGATTTTT
>DFZG01000050.1:0-2060 GCA_002382075.1 Candidatus Shapirobacteria bacterium UBA4062 | reverse complement strand
TAAGGAATAATTTTGTGGCCGACCTTGATGACATCTTTTTGAGGATCGACTTTTTGACCTAAAGTTGCCGGAGAATTGTTGATAAAAATATGCCTATCAGCAACCATCTGGTCTATCTTGCGACGGGAAGCAACCCCCTGTGAAGCCAGATATTTGTTTAATCGGATTTGGGCCATGGATTAGTGAATGAAGGAATCTTCCGAACGATTGGAATTGGGCTTGTCTAAAATGTAAACATCGGCGCGATAGTCATCGGTACCAACTAGTTTGGCCTCGCCTCTTAAGATGGCTTCGAAAGGTTGACAGTGGGAGCAGCCGCCAGTGGGACATTTGAAATGTTCGAGGCTTCTAGCTAATTTAATTTTTTTACCAATTTCTAGAAGGCGGTGTTGGGATTCGACCGGATCTGGAAGAGGTTTGCTTTCAGGAACATCGGAGCGGTCAAGATACCAGTAGGAGGCTTTGGTGGTTTGACGTTTTTGGCAATTGGCAACTAATAGACAGTAGATAGGTAATTGGAGGGAGTCAGGATCCTCTTGTCCTTTTGAAGTTTTGAAATCGATGATGTGGACAGAATCGGTATCGGCTAAATATTCAAGCCAATCGATTTTGCCACAAAGAATAATATTGTCGGGCTCGGATAACCAAAAAAAAGGCAGATCCATATTTATTTTGACGGCCGGATTGAGAATTGGTCCGGGATTGTTTTGGACCCGGCGGATCATGTCTTCACCTCGGGAACGATACTTGTGTTCAACATCAGGATCGGTAAATCCACCTATTTCACCAGAGACTTTTTTCCAAGAATTGGCGAATTTATCCAGTAAATTATCTTTGAGTCTGTCGGCGGCAGGAAGTTGATAAAGATTTTCCAAAACATGGTGAACCGCTTGACCTAAAGACAGGGAGGGGTTGGTTAATTTGATTTTGTGGTTGGTAGCAGGATCTTTGTAAACATTTTTTAGGTAATAAGCCCGGGGACAGCGGAGAAAATCAGAAATTGAAGAGTGGGAAAGCCAAACTGCTGTGTATTTATCTTGAGCCATATCTTGACTCAATTATAATCTATTTACTTAAAAAAGACCGAATTGGCTGGCGGTTTCGGTTGACTGAGGCCGGGAAAAATCAACTGCAAATTGACGGGGAGTATTCCATTTATCAATATATTTTAGATGTTTATGGTTGAGGCCATAATCGTAAATATCTTTAGTAACCAAGACGTCGGCTTCGCAATATTGCTGAAGTTTTTTGAGAGACTCCGGGGTTGACTCATTCCAATAAACAACGGCGTTGGTACCCACGTCGGTTTTTCCCCTACCCAAGGTTGATTGAGCCAGGTTGGAGAGGGAAAGCCGAAAACCAAGGCCGTCTTTGACACTATCCATAATATCGAAATGACTGAGTTTGGCGAAATTATAGGGAGAATAAGGCTTGAGAGCCGGGACATCAAAGTGAAGCGAATTAAAACCAATGATTCGGTCAATATTGGAAAAAAGAGAAAACATTTTGGGAAAGTCTGGCTCCCAAAAACTTAATAACTGACCTTCGATTTCGGAAAAATTGGCATCAAGGCGACGAAGATAAAGAGAAACAACGGAAACACCCAAATCAGCGGGGTTCTGAGTGTCGATTTCTTCAAATAATTTTTTGGTCTCTAAATCAAAGATAATTTCGGAATACATATGTTTTCTAGTATATCAATAGCCGAGGCTTTGGCGAACCAGAATGATAGTGGTCCGACCGGAAATTGGTTCACGATTTTGGATGTAGATTTTGTTGACCTCGGTATGAGAAGAGGAGCCGGCTTGGGCAACCCGTTTCTTTTCCAGAGGATATACGTATTTATAAATTCGATCGAAAGCTGATTGAATATCAGGAATGATTTTGTTGATACCGACAATTAAGACTACTTTTTCGGAAGTGTAGGAATAAGCCGGAATTTGAGAACCGGAGTTTGAGGCAAAAAACAGCTCACCATTTTGGGTGATAGCATTAATGGAACCTACGGCAATTCTGGGAGTGGAGATCAATTTTTTCCGTTCAAATTCTTGACCGACAAT
>DFZG01000007.1 GCA_002382075.1 Candidatus Shapirobacteria bacterium UBA4062 | reverse complement strand
CTTAAACCCAACCGGGTTGAAGATATTATGGCCATGGTAGCCCTTTACCGTCCTGGCCCAATGGCTATTATCCCCGAATATATCGCCAGAAAAGAAGATCCGTCCAAGGTCAGCTATTTCGACCCCAAAATGGAAAAAATATTAGATAAGTCCTATGGCCTTCTTGTCTACCAAGACGACTGTCTATACACCGCCATTGAACTAGCCGGCTACAACTGGGTAGAAGTTGATAAATTCCGCAAAGCTATTGGTAAAAAAATTCCCGAAGAAATGGCTGCTCAAAAAGAAAAATTCATCCAAGGCTGTATCAACAACGGCTACACTCTCAAAAAAGCCCAGGAAATTTTTGCCCTCATCGAACCATTTACTTCCTACGGTTTCAACAAAGCTCATGCTGCTTCTTACGGCATGCTAGCATATCGAACCGCCTACATGAAAGCCAATTACCCCGTCGAATACATGTGCGCCCTTCTAACCGCCGAATCAGAAGATGCTGAAAAAATCGCTTCCGGGGTTGAAGAATGCAGAAACTTGGGCATAATAGTCATTCCACCCGATATCAACAAATCCGGCAGTGGTTTTGAAATCGAAGCTAATAATGATTCACTCAGTGGTCGAGCTATCCGTTTTGGTTTAAACGCCATCAAAAATGTCGGTGTTGCCGCCATCGACAATATTATTACTGAAAGAAACAAAAACGGACCCTTTATAAACTTCAATGATTTCTGCCTTCGTATCGACTCCCAAAAAGTTAACAAAAAAGTTTTAGAAAGCTTGATCAAGGTCGGTGCCATGGAAATATTTGGTAATCGCAACGCCATGCTGATCTCGGTTGACAAAATCAGAATTGAAAACGAAAAATATGCCGCCCAAATCAAATCTGGTCAATCCAGTTTTTTTGACACCAGCACCAAAAAAGGTGAAAAAATTAAAGCTCCTGACGATAATTTTCCCTCTGTTGACGATATGGATCAAAAACAAAAATTATTACTCGAAAAAGAACTATTGGGAGTCTACGTCACCACCAATCCCATCTCCAAACTCTTAGAACCATTCAAAGATCTTAATTTGCCAAAAATATCCGAAATTTTAAACAAAAATCCCGACACCACCGTCAAATTTCCGGCCGTCATCAACCGTTTTAAAACAATTTTAACCAAAAAAAATAATGCCAAAATGGCCTTTGTTACCCTCCGTGACGAAACTGCTCAAATCGAAGCCGTTTTATTCCCCAAACTTTTCGAAACTCTTCAAGACCTACTTGTCGAAAACAAACCTGTTTTTATCGAAGGCAAAACCAATCTCCGCGACAACGTCATGTCGATTTTAATTGATTCAATCAGCGAAACTCCCCCAAAAAATACTCCAAAATTTGATTTCACTATTCAGGTTCCTCCGAAAACCACCAAAACCCAACTCATGAATCTTAATCGACTCCTAAAAGATAACCCAAACGGCCATCGTGGTTTAATAATCATGCCCGATGGCAAAAAAATTGCCTTATCCTACGGAGTTAATTACACCCAGAAACTCCAATCAGAAATCAGCAAGATTTTAGATCTCAAAACTACTTAGTAAGTTTTTTATTACTTTCCCTTGCCTGTATCAAAATATTGATTAGTTTGCCAAACTAATATAAAATACGCAAGTTCTCTCATTATTTTCACATCAAAAAAATGGCCCTAAATTTTACCTTAAACGAAAAAATCTACGCTGTCGGTGACAGTGTTAAAGTCAACTACAAAATCAAAGAAAAAGATAAAGAAAGAATTCAAGCCTTTGATGGGGTCATCATCAGTATTACCGGTAGGGGAGACACCAAAAATTTTTTGGTTCGCAAAAATGCTTCAAATTCAGTAGCCGTTGAAAGAATTTTTCCCATCAATTCCCCTTGGATTGACAGCATCAAAAAACTCCGCGGTCCTAAGTATCAAATCCGAAGGTCAAAACTTTACTACCTTCGCGATCCAAAAGCCAGAACCGTCTAATCTCAGTTCTTTTAACATATGGGCCTTTAGCTCAGTCGGTAGAGCAGTTGCCTTTTAAGCAATTGGTCGCGGGTTCGAGTCCCGCAGGGCCCACCGCGTCAAACGCGGCTTCGCTCAAGAAGCCAAGTTTGTAAGCAAGTCACGTTTGACGTGACCACTATTTCCCTCTAAACTCATTTTGTGAGTATATATTTTACCTATGTTCTGATAAGTGAAAAAGATAAAAAATTGTATATTGGCTATTCAACAGATCTAAAAAAAAGAATTAAAAGACACTCGGATGGAAAAGTTATCGCCACCAGAAACAGGAGACCTTTAAAACTAATCCATTATGAAGTTTTTATTAACATGCACAACGCCAAAAATCGGGAAATATTTTTAAAAAGCGGTAGAGGTAGAAAACAATTAAAAAGTTCTATTCATCACACATTAACTGAATTTAATTATAAATTTCTATGAGTATTTATGGCTTTATCCTTGGTATTTCTCTAGTTATTGGAATAAATTATTTTTCCGCCAATAATCAAGTCATCCCTCAAAAAAAACTAACCGCCTTCCTTGTTTTTCTAGTCATTTTTTCCCTACTCGGTGCCCGAATTTACCACGTTTTAGATTACTGGTCTTTTTACTCTCAAAACCCTTCACAAATTCTCAACACCCGCGGAGGCGGTATGGCCATTTATGGCGGATTAATTGGAGGTTTTATATTTATCCTGCTTTTTAGCCTTCATCAAAAAATTAGATTACTCTCTATTACTAATCAAATTACCCCCATCCTACCTCTTTCTCAAGCCATTGGTCGTCTAGGTAATTTTTTTAACAAAGAAAACCCTCTCTGGTGGCCGGAAGCAGTTTTAAATATTCTGCTCTTCTTTATCATTAAATCCACTCGAAAAAAATACTCGCCCACCGGCACCTATCTTATTGGCTACGGACTCATCCGCCTATCTACCGAAATCTTTCGCACCGATACCTGGGAAATTGGCGGCATTAAAATCGCCCTACTTATATCTGTTCTAAGCATTTTTATTGGAAAAATAATCCTTCTCCGGCAAAACAAATTTACATACTAAAACAGTATTTAAAAAAATCTTGGTTTAGTTTATAGATAATAAAGATATCCTATAGTTTGACAGTTTACGATACTTATAGTAATATTTCACCATCGAATAAACAATATGTCTAATCGTAACAATAAAGAATTATCAAAATTAGCGTTCATAAATTCCCATTGCGGCAATGATCTGCACGAAATAATTGAACAAATGGTAAGCAATTCCAATACTTATCAGATTCGTGTAACTACAGTTTTCAACGATATTCAGTTTATCGTTGAACCCGGCATGGTTGCCAGCGACGCATTTAAGTTATGGAAAATGGAAATGAGACGCCAAGGTATGAAAAATAAAGTATTTCGTCGTAACCTAGACCAGTAACAAATCCCGAATTTAACTGTAAATTACCAAAACAACACAAACTTGTTTCTATTTCTTAAATCTGTGACCCCTAGTTTGAAGGTAATAAATCGCTTCTTTGTTTTTTTATAGTCTGGTAATAAGCCTCATTCGCCTTTTGTTTTTCATCAGCTGTATTCACTGAATTAGCAGTTATCTCTGTGGCAACCATTACTAAACCACAGGGTATTTTTGGTCCACTTCGGAAATTTCTTGAAACTGTCTCTGTTCTAGACATTTTAGTAATGAAATTATACCAAATATCACATCCTGCTAGTTAAAAAAACTGGTGACCCCAGGGGGATTCGAACCCCCGATTGCCTGGATGAAAGCCAGGAGTCCTAGGCCACTAGACGATGGGGCCATCTAAGACATTGTATTTTATCAAATAATCCACAATTTGCCCATTATATTTTTGCCCTTTTACCTTTCCTCGCCTATAATCTACCCATGATCTACATTTTTCACGGCGATAATCTAAAAGAAAGTCGCCAGGCTGTCAATTCAAAACTAGAAAAACTCAAAGATCATCAAATTACCCGCCTAGATCACAAAGATATTAATCTAGACAATCTCAACAATCTTCTCCACGGCGCCTCTCTCTTTTCCGAAAAAAAAGCCTTATTTATCAGCAACTTCTTTTCCATCACCAAAGCCACCCAGGACAAGCTGATAAAAATATTCACCTCCAAATTCGAAGACCAATTAAATATCTATATCTGGCAAGACAAAAAGCTCACCCCAACCCAACTTAAGATTTTCCCACAAGCCGAAAGCTATTTTTTCAAAGCCGACGAGCAACTTTTCACCTGTCTCTATTC
>DFZG01000009.1 GCA_002382075.1 Candidatus Shapirobacteria bacterium UBA4062 | reverse complement strand
AATCGAGAACTGAAAAAATGCCAACAGAGTTGAGTCGAGCGGAAAGGGCATGATTGATGCCACAAAGATCAGTTAAGTTTAATTTGGAATAAACACTCAAAAAATTAGTCTGAGTAATTTGTTCTAGCCCATCGGGTTTTTTAAGATTGGAGGCAGTTTTGGCTAAAAAACGGTTGGGACCAATGCCAATGGAAACGGTGAGCCATTCCCCTATTTCCTGTTTAATCCGATTTTTGATTTCTAAAGAAACCGACAAAAGACCTTCTTTTTGAGCCGGATAGTTTTTTAGATGAAGAACAAACTCGTCGATGGACTTTGATTGAAGATGGTTGGAATATTCCAACAATAATTTTTTTAAACGGGTGTGAACAAAACGGTATTTGTCAACGTCAGGAGTAAGGCCAACAACTGAGGGGAAAATTTTTTGGGCTTCAAAAAAACGCATACCGGTTTTTATGCCTAAGGCTTTGGCTTCGACTGAAGAAGCTAAAATACAAGCTTTGGGAGAGAGATAAGCTAAGACAGTAACCGGTTTACCACGAAGTAAAGGATTGGCTTGTTGCTCGATGGTGGCAAAACAGGAATTAATATCAATATGAAGGGTGGTGGGAGACTCCGGATTAAACTGAAGATTAGTCAGGGAGACCATCAGAGACCTCCTCGAGGGACCAGGAAAGAGTTTGGGTATTGAGAGAAAGTCGAAAGTAAAGTTTGTTGGAAAGNNCGATGATCTGAGGCGAAAATAACAGATACCGGCGAGTTGGGATTTTGAAGCATAGATATTTTTAACCCGAATAAAACCCGAAGTCAAGAATTAGTTGAGGTGCTAAAATGAATGATGTGGCTTTTAGATAGAGCTTTAAAAAATTTTGATGATAAGGTAAAAAATGCCGGTTTTAATCGGGCTATTTTGGGATTGCTAAAAAATACGGGGACCAAACTGGAAATAGAAGGTAAAGAAAATATTAAAAAGAATTTACAAAAAGATGGAATATTAATTGTGGCTAATCATCCGGCAGAAACTGATGTGCCTGCCCTACTGGCAACCTTGGAACAAAGGAGAGATGTTTATTTGATAATTAATTCAATGTTTGTGGGACTTTTGGAAAATATGGATAAACATTTAATTCCGGTTTATGTAACTCATAGTTTGAAAGAAAGTAAATTTGATATTAAAGAAAGATTATTTTTTTGGATGACGGGTAAAAAGATATTGAACAAAGAAGAATCTCAAATTAAAAATAAAGCGAGTATTAAAAAAGCAGGTAAAATACTTAAAAGTGGCGGAGTGGTCATAATTTATCCGGGACCAAACATAAAGGATGGTCTTTGGTTTCCGGGAGTAGGATATTTGATTGATGAGGCCAAATCGAATAAAAAAATTAAGGTATTAATGGCTCATATTGAAGGAACATCGAAATGGGATTACATCAGACTGATTCCGGGGGTTGCCAAATTAATGCCCAATTTTAGGGTAACTTTTTCTAATTTCTTGAATATTAGTGAGGTGTGGCAAAATGAAGCCAAAAAAACAGCCCGGTATTTGGAGTTGGTTTACAAAAACTGGGAAATGAGTTTTGATAAAATGAAAATTGAAAAAATATATTGGAAAGTACCGAATTGGTCGATGGCAGTAGTCAGATCAATGATATTTTGGATTAGTGCCAGATTTTGATAGAATTGATTAGTGAAAAACTATTTGTTTTTTGCGCTAGTTTTTTTAATGTTGGCCGGAGCGGCGATTTGGTATTTGGTCAGGTAAAATTTAGCTAATGAACATGGCGTCACCAAAACTGAAGAAGCGGTATTTTTGGTTGACGGCGGCCAGATAAGTCTGGCCCAGAGGAGATGATTTAAATTGGGAAAAACGATGAGGAGAATTGGGGTGAGAAGTAAAGGCGGAAACAAGCATGAGCAAGCTTGATTGAGGCAGATGAAAGTTGGTAATCAGAGCATCAACAAAATTAAATTTTTGGGGAGGGTAAATAAAAATTGTCGTGTCGGAGGAGTATGGGCGGAGGGTACCACTTGAATCACTGGCACTTTCTAAAGCCCTGGTAGTAGTGGTGCCAACAGCAATGATTCTTTTGCCGGATTTTTTGGCTTGATTGAGTCTAAAGGCTGTGTCTTTGGGAATATCAACGAATTCAGGGTGAAGGGTTTTGGTTTTGAGATGGTGGGGGCGAAGAGATTGAAAAGTACCTAAACCAACATGAAGAGTAATGAATTCGATTTGGACACCTTTTTTTTGAAGACTTTTTAGCAAGGGGCGGGTAAAGTGGAGGCCGGCAGTAGGGGCGGCGGCGGAACCAGTGAGGGTGGCGTAAACCGTCTGATATTTTTGGCGCAACATTTTCTCTGGTTGATTTTGGTTGATATAGGGAGGAATGGGAGTGTGACCGATTTTGTTTAAGATTTGCCAAAAATTTTGGGCACTTTGGTTAAATTTTAAAACTGATTGGCCGGTTTGAGGATCAAAATTGGTGACGGTGGCAATAAGTTTTTGAGGAAAAGTAATAGTTTGGCCAATTTTTAGGCCAGGACGGGAAATGGCAGTCCAGCTATCCAAGGAGGTTTGGGAAAGCAAGAGAATTTCAACTTTTCCACCACTGGGTTTTTGACCAAAAATTCGGGCAGGAAAGACTTTGGTTTGGTTTAAAACTAAAACGTCGTCGTTATCAAGATGATCAAGAATTTCCTTAAATTGGGCGTGTTTTAAACTACCAGTTTGACGGTCTAAAATTAGCAGCCGGGAAGAATCCCGTTTGGATAATGGCTTTTGGGCAATTAAACCATCGGGCAATAAATAGTCAAAATCCGAAGGTTTTAGCACAAATTAATTATTCCTCACCGAAATTAAAATTGCTCAGATCAGAAAAATTCATCTCTGAGGGATCAATAAATTGAACGTTACTCGGAGGAGTAAATTCATCATCAGAGATGTTTATTTCCTGACAGTTAACTTTGAAAGTGGGATCGGTTTCGTATTGAGAAAAATCAGGAGCTTCACTAACGTCTCCGGATTCATAGTCGGGTGATTCTTCTTTCATATTATCCACATCTTCGGGATCGACGTTTCTGGTTTTGTAACCAGTTGTTTGACCTTCCTGCCAAACATAGGTATATTCCCCGTCGTTTATAAAAGAACCAGTGCTGCCCTGGGCAACCTCAGTGCCGGTCATTTTCATTTTTTGGCCGGAGAAAATAATTTCAGTAACAAACTCAGGATTATTGATATCGGTAATTTGACATTTGGCGGAAGTTCCGGAAGCAAGTAATTGAGACATTTTTTGGGCTTGGACCTCCGGAGTATCGGTCTCGGAAGGGAGATTATTTTTTGAAGCAAAGGGAAGGGTGCAGGCAGAAAACAAAAAGGAGCTGGCGATAACCAGAGAAAATAGAGATGTCTTTTTCATAGTTTTAGTAATGGCTAATAGTTAATTTTAACACTTATCAAGATTTTTTTGAAAAACTTTTGGCAGCTAAAAAGGTGGAAATGGGGACACAAATCATCAGAGCAATACTACCGACTAATGTTTTGACGATTTCTTCGGCGATAAGTTGAAAATTTATGGCTTCTAAAACTGTCAGTTGACTGTTGGTAAAAAGAATTAAAAGAGGCAGAGAGGAGCCGGCGTAAACTAAAATCAGAGTGTTGATCATTGAAGAAACGTGATCGCGGCCAACCGACATAGCCCGGGTAAAAAGAACGCTAAATTTGGGTTTTTCAATAGTCTCTGATAGTTGTTGGACAATAGCCACTTGGGAAACGGCGACGTCGTCTAGAATTCCCATAGAGGCGATAATAATGCCGGCGAGAAGAAGATTTTTGAGATTAATTTGTTGACCATAAAGAGCGGCAACGAAAGAAGCTTCTTCGTTTGAAGTACCGGTAAGATAAGTCAGATCAGAAAATATAACAGCTAAAATACCGACAAAAATAATTGAGAAGAGGGTAGCAATAAGAGAGATTAAGGTTTTTTTGTTAAATCCATGGGAAAGAACAAAGGTAACCGGCAGAATAATTACGGCGGAAATTACAGAAAATAAGACTGGATTTTGGCCGGCTAATATATTGGGGAGGGTGAATTTGAAAATAATAAAAAAGGAGTAGACCATACCCAAAACAGAAGTAATGCCATAAAGACGGGCCACAAACAAAACGACGATTAAAAATATTAGGGTAATCAGAAAAATACCATCGTAGCGGATATAATCTTCGACCCGATAGATTGTTTGTTGATTTAGGGGATCGATTTGAGACGAGACTAAAACCCGCTGGTCGACTTCAAAAACATAATCGCCAAATTGAGGGGAAGTAGTGATGGTTAGAGGAGATTCGGAGACTAAATCGCCTTTAGTGACCTCTACGGTAAGTATTTGATTATCACCCTGGTTAACAATATTGATAATTTTGGCCTCGGAAGTACTTTGGGCAAAAGTGGGCGGGGCGAGAAATAAAAAGCTGAAGAGAGTGAATAAAAATAAAAAATATTTTGACATATATTTATTCTAGTTTATTTTTAATATTTACCAGCACCAAATATTAAGCAGGTAGAAGTACCATCAACTCCAACACCAACAAAAGCCCAGCGAGTATTGCGTTGATTTTGGTCGTGGGGTTCATCGCCGGCATAAATCCACTCTATAAGGTGAGTACCGGTGAGTCGGTAGCCATAGCTGGCGTTTTCTCCCAACCAATTGAAACCTAAAACTTCAAAACCATCTTGATTTTCCAAAAAGTCCTGAAAGCCGGCGTGAGAATCAAGTTTTCCTTGTTGACTAAAAAATTGAGCCCGAGTTTGGGCATAATCGGCTAATTTATCATCCCAAGTTAGCTGGGAAACGCCTTTTACTCGACGATATTCATTGAGAGCGTTAAAAATTTCTTTGGGAGTGGCCATAGTTGGATCCTGGTTTATTTTCATAGTCCAGGTATGCTCGTCAATTTGTTGGGCAATTCCCCAGGGTCCCGCCGCTGCGGGATTAGTGGGTACTTCGACGGGCTCAGTATTTTCAAAAATTTCAGTATTTTTAATTATTGAAGTGGGGGTGGGAGAAATAGAAGGGGAAGGTGAGAGAGTTGGTCC
>DFZG01000059.1:3071-3360 GCA_002382075.1 Candidatus Shapirobacteria bacterium UBA4062 | reverse complement strand
TGGGTAAAACACCTAATTTTTCTTTGACGGCCGGGATATCGTAGAGTTTTGATTCGGACAAACCACGAACGGGAACAAAAAGAGAGGTTTTGGAGTCGACAAGCTGCATCAAATCTTTGTCGCCGGTAATAATAGTAACTTTGGAAACAGCCGGTTTTTGTGATTTTTTAAATTTGCGACGAAGACTACGGCGAGTGATAGTAGCAATAAGGTCATCGGCCTCAAAGCCGCCTTGGGAATAAAAAGGGATTTGGGCAGTAGATAAAGTTTCGGGCAAAAGAGGTAGCTG
>DFZG01000059.1:0-2964 GCA_002382075.1 Candidatus Shapirobacteria bacterium UBA4062 | reverse complement strand
TGACCGTCGATGATGACTAAGTGAGACATAACATAATTTAAAAAATATCTAATTTCTAATTTCTAAAGCCTAAAGTCTAAAGAAAAATAAATAAATAAAAAAATTCTAAAACCTAAAGCCTAAGACAAAACCCCCTTTGATTCCCCCTTGAAGAAGGGGGACAAAAAATATAAAAAATGAATTTCTAAAAATAATAATATAGAAGGATTATAGAACAAATCCTCCGCCCTTCGGGCACCTCCTTTGAAGAAAGGAGGTTTTATACTTATTATCAGGACATTAATAAGGTAGAATTTAGTAATGGAACAACACCCGATTCCACAGCAAATAAGCTCGTACGAGTTTAAGCTGGTGGGAGAGATGACACTAAAACAGTTTTTGAAAGCGGCCGGAGGCATAATTATTGCTTTATTAATAAATTCGAGCGGATTATTGTTTTTTATAAAATGGCCATTAATGCTTGTGTTTGGAGCAGGTGGATTGGCGCTGGCTTTTGTGCCGTTTCAGGATAGACCGCTGGAAACTTGGGTATTGTCGTTTATTAAGTCGATATATTCACCAACAATTTATACTTATAAAAGAACGGGTGATGGAACAGTGTCAATTAAACCAACGAGAGAAAAAAAGGCGGAAATAAAGGGAGAAAAAGGGTTGGAGGGAGAAAAAGAGGAAGAGGTAAAGGTGAGAAAAAAAGAAGAGAAAAAAGTATTTGAGTTTATAGGAACTCTACCATCGGTTAAAAGAGAAGAAAAACAAAAAGAAAAAAAGCCGTCAATGCCGATGCAACAGCCCGAACCAGTAGAGCCGGTAGTAGAGAAAAAAGTGGAGGTAACACCTAAAAAAGAGGAAACTGTAGATGAAAGCTGGAGGGATTCGGAAGCTAATTTAAACTTAAAAACTGAAAAATTAGGAGCAACGGGAAAAGCGCTTTTTGGGGAAATTCCAATGCCAAACATTCCGGATGTGCCAAACATGATAGTAGGAATGGTGACTAGTCCTGAAGGAAAAATTGTAGAAGGAGCGATTGTGGAAATTCAAGATGAGTCGGGAAATCCAAGCAGGGTTTTAAAAACCAATCAATTGGGCCAATTTAAATCATCAACTCAGCTGGCTAACGGAAGATATTTGATAATTACAGAAAAAGAGAATTTTGGCTTTGATAGGGTTAACGTTGATTTGACAGGAGGAATAGTAGCGCCAATTAAAATTATTGCGAAAACAAAAGTAATTCAGTAAATAAATCCGAAATCCTTCAGCCAAAGGCTGATCCGCCTATGGCGGAAATTTCTAAAAATTAAGAAGAGGGTATAATTTTTGAGTATCTGAGACGAGAAAGGAGAGGAAAAATAAGTTATTATTGAATAAGATATGTCGAACCCAATCAAGCAGGCTATTACCGGAAGTACTCAGGAACATCTGCCAATCGAGGATGTGGTGGATGGGATAGTCCTAATGAAAGACGGATCAGCGGCAGTAGTTTTGCAGGTATCTTCGGTAAATTTTGATTTGTTGTCAGAAAGAGAACAGCAGTCAATGGTGTTTGCCTACGGAGGTATTTTGAATTCGTTAAATTTTCCAATTCAAATAGTGATTAGATCAAACACAAAAGATGTGTCAACTTATGTGAACAAATTGAAGGGAATGGAGACAGAACAAAATAATCCCCTACTTAAGGAAAGAATTGGTTTATATCGTAAATTTATCGAGGAAACGGTTAAGAAAAACGATGTGTTGTCAAAATCGTTTTATGTAGCAATTCCCTTCTCGACTTTGGAGCTGGGAATAAAAAGTGCTAAAAAAAATATTACCCAGTCTTTGATACCTAAAATAAGCAAATCTGAAAAGAAAGAATTGCCATTTGAAAAAGAGTTAATTTTGGAGAAAGCAAAAGCCAGTTTGGAGCCCAAAAAGGAGCATTTGTCACGATTATTTTCGAGATTGGGGTTGGAGGTAAAAGTGTTGAGCACTAAGGAGCTAATTGAGTTGTATTATAAAATTTACAACGAAGAATCATCATCAAACCAGAAAATTAATGATTTTAGTTTTGAAACACCAATTGTTTCGGCAAAAATATAATGTTTAAAAATTTAATTAGTAAAATCGGNNATCAAAAATTGAAGCAAAAGAGCCTGGTCGAGATTTTTCGGCAGGTTTAGTGTCGACCAAAGATGTAATTGCCCCAGGGTCAATCGAGATTGATTTTGATTTTATTCGAATTGATAATAAATACTACCGAACACTGTTTGTGGCCAGTTACCCGAGATTTGTGGGAATCAATTGGTTGTCGCCTTTAATTAATTTTGATGCTTCGTTAAACATCTCGATGTATATTTACCCGACAGACGGGAAAGAGATTTTGGATGATTTGCGAAGAAAAATTACGGAAATGGAGGCAGAGCTGAGTACAGATATTCAAAGAGGAAGAATTGTTAATCCGGCAACTCAGGCAAAATTAGAAGATGCACTTAATTTACAGGCGGATTTGGTAAAAGGAGAAGAAAGATTTTTTCAATTTGGGTTATATGTAACTATTTCGGCAAACTCGATTGAAGAATTAAACCGGATTAATAAGAATTTGGAAGCGGCGCTGGGGGCATTGATGATAATCAGTAAGAAGGCAACTTTGCAGATGGAGGAAGGGTTAGTAACCAATTTGCCAATGTGTAACGATAAATTGAACATAACCAGAAACATGGACACAACCTCTCTGGCAACAACTTTTCCGTTTGTGTCTTCTGATTTGTCAGATGATAAGGGAATAATGTTTGGAATAAACCAACATAATGGTTCTTTGGTGATTTTTGACAGATTTGGAATGCCAAACTATAACTCAGTGGTGTTTGCGACAGCCGGAGCCGGAAAATCTTACATGATTAAATTGGAAGCTCTCAGATCACTAATCATGGGAACGGAAGTTATCGTAATCGATCCGGAAAATGAATACAGGTTGTTGGCGGAAGCGGT
>DFZG01000001.1 GCA_002382075.1 Candidatus Shapirobacteria bacterium UBA4062 | reverse complement strand
ACGGGAAAGATTTATGCTGGCCAATGGATGGATAGGAGATTATTTAGCCCATAGTTATGCTAATTACGAGAAGAAGAATTTAATTATAAATATAAAAAGTGGTAATTTATTTTTAAAAATAATTAATATACTATTTTATTGGGGACAGTATGGGTATATGAAAAAAAGAATTACAAACGAAATAGTAGATATAAATAAGGCATTTTTTCACCCTAGTTTACAAATCTGATAGAATAAATGAGATGAATACCAAATATAGGGACTTTATCGACTCTTTTTTATACACAGTGTTGGCGATACTGGGGGGAATAGTAATTTTATTTTTATCGGTAACCAGAGCTGGATATGAACTGATGGCTAATGACAATAATGAGAATAAGCTGAGAAATAATTTAATTGAGTTTACATATTTGGATGATAGCGGGGAAAAACAAGAGTATAGCTATTTACTACCAACAACGAGTACCCTGCCTAATAACCCATTTTATGGATTTAAAAAAGTGCGGGATTATTTGTGGTTGAAATTTAGTCAAGGAGAAATAAATAAGTGTAAAACGGCTTTTTTGCTGGCGGATAAAAAAATGACTGAAGGAAAAATGCTGATGGAATTGGGAGAAACGAAAATAGCAATTGAAGCTTCACAGGAAGCCTTAGAAAAGTTAAAATATGCAAAGTCAATAATACCCGACGATGAGAAATTTCGGGTTGAAGCCGACTATATCAGAGATCAGGTTTATATGGCGGGATTGGCATATGAGAGCATTGTAAAAAAGATACAATTGTCTTTTGAAGATGAAAGTGCGGCAAAAAATTTACTAGAAAAAAACCTTAATGAATTCAACCAAGAAAACAAAAAAGAGAGGAAAGAGGCAACGATTTAGTATTAAGCAAAGCTGGCGGTATGTAGCAGCAGTAGTACTGATTGCAGTGGTGTTGTTTGGAAGTTATGTGATCAATAATATTCCTAATCCTAAAAAATTATCGACTGACGAATATCCAGAATCTTCAAAAATATTGGATAGAGACGGAAAATTGTTGTACGAATTTTATTCAGAACAAAAGAGGACCAGTGTGCCGCTTGATAAAATTCCAGATAATCTAAAAAAAGCAACTCTAGCGATAGAAGATGCAAATTTTTACCGACATATTGGATTTGACCTGAGAGGGATGTTGAGAGGTTTTTATAGGTCGGTGTTTCAAAAAAGATTACAAGGCGGCTCAACGATTACCCAACAATTGGTAAAAAATGCCTTATTGACCCCGGAAAGAACACTAGAGAGGAAGTTTAAAGAGGCGATTTTAACAGTAGCAACCGAGATACTTTATAGTAAAGATGAAATTTTGGAAATGTATTTTAATCAAACTCCATACGGAGGGACTTTGTGGGGAGCTGATGCGGCCGCCAGTGGAATTTTTAATAAAAAAGTGAGTGATTTAAGTTTGGCCCAAGCGGCACTGTTGGCGGGGTTACCGGGATCTCCCAGTCGATACTCCCCTTTTGCTCATCCGGATGCAGCCAAAGCCAGACAGGAAATGGTACTTAAGAGAATGTTGGAGTTGGAATTTATTAATCAGGAAGATTATGATAGAGCCAAAAACGAAGAACTAAAATATTATTTGGAGCGAGGAAAGATCGAAGCACCTCATTTTGTGTTTTATGTCAAAGAAATATTGATTGAAAAATATGGTTTACAAAAAGTGAATGAAGGTGGTTTGAAAGTAACTACCAGTTTGGACTTGGAAATGCAAAAGTTGGCTGAAGTGACGGTGGCAACTGAGGTAGGAAAATTAGAGAGATACAATGTGACTAACGGAGCAGTGGTAATCACCGAGCCGAAAACCGGTGAAATATTGGCAATGGTAGGATCGAAAGATTATTTTTCGGAAGATATTGACGGAAAATATAACGTAACCACCGCCTTAAGACAACCTGGTTCGTCGATTAAACCTTTAAATTATGCAGTGGGGTTGGAGCTGGGAAATATTACGGCGGCGACAGTACTAGCTGATGAACCGACATGTTTTAGAAATGGATTACAAAAACCATATTGTCCAACAAATTATGGAAATAGTTATCACGGGATACAAACAGTCAGAAACAGTTTGGCAAATTCTTTAAATATTGCGGCAGTTAAGGTATTAAAGTTGAATGGTGTAGAAACTTTTGTGGCTTCAGCCTCGGCAATGGGAATCTCGACTTTTACTGATCCTTCAAGATATGGATTATCTTTGACACTGGGAGGTGGTGAGGTAAAAATGATAGACATGGCGGTGGCTTTTGGAGCTTTGGCTAATGGAGGAGTGAAGCAAGAATTGGTGCCGATATTGAAAATCGAAGACAGAAAAGGTGAAGTATTGGAACAAACAAAATATTCGACAGGAGACAGGGTGTTGTCGCGAGAAACAGCTTTTTTAATTCAGCAAATACTGTCTGACGACGGTGCCAGGAGTATGGTTTTTGGCAGAGGATCACTTTTGAATATAAAAGGACAACCAGAAGTGGCGGTAAAAACAGGAACAACTAATGATTTAAGAGACAACTGGACTATAGGATACACTCCTGATGTAGTAATTACGGTTTGGGTGGGAAATAATGATAATTCAAGAATGTCAGGAGTAGTGTCGGGTATTTCGGGAGCGGCGCCGATTTGGAATAAATTAATGACAGAAATATTGAAAGATAAACCAGTAAAAAAACCAGTGAGACCGGCTGATATTGTGGGGGTTAATGTGTGTAATTTAACCGGTGGATTGGCGGAAGATAGTGGTTGCGAGTCGCATTACGAATATTTTAAAAAGGAATTTTTACCAAAAAAGACAAATGTAGTTAGACAAAATGTATTGATAGATAAAGATGCTGGCCGGATTGTGTCAGATGCAGAAAATAAACCAAATACAGAATGGCAGGAACATGACGTGGTAATCGACGCAACGGGGGTGTGGTATTGTTTGGATTGTAATTGGGGTGAAGAAATTGAGAAGAAAAGTGCGATAATAAATTAATGCAGGCGGCTAAACTAATTACCAATCTTTTAATCAAGATTGGTAGACCGCCAGTAATCATCATTCGGTTTTGTTTTTGGATAATTGGCTATGCTTTAAGGAATTTTAAACCTAAGTTTAGGTTTAATTTTAATATAGGTTTTTTGAGAGTAGGTTTTAAGTATATTTTTTTGGGAATTACATTTTTGCTAGCAAGTGGGGTAACATGGTGGTTTTATCAAAATATATTGGTGGGAATGCCAAATATAAACTTAATTTACAACCCGCCAAGCATGAGTACGAAAATTTTGGACAGGGAAGGAAATTTGCTTTATTCGTTTTACAGCGAAGAAAATAGAAGTTGGGTGCCGATTGACAAAATCCCCCAATCTTTAGTATGGGCTACTTTAGCGATTGAAGATAAGGAATTTTATAAACACCATGGGCTATCACTTAGGGGAATTGCCAAAGCAACGATATATAACTTTAAAAATGGTGAAGAAAGTCTGAGAGGTGGTTCGACGATTACTCAACAGTTGGTAAAAAATGTGTATCTTAGTAAGGAAAAAAGTTGGGAAAGAAAAATTAAGGAAGCCTTGATGGCAATAGGATTGGAAAGAAAATTTAGTAAAGAGGAAATTTTGGAAAGATATTTTAATCAAGTAGCTTATGGAGGAGAAATTTATGGAATTCAAGAAGCGGCAATTAGATATTTTGGTAAAAATGTTTGGGAAATAAATATGGCCGAAGCCAGTTTTTTGGCGGGATTACCGGCAGCGCCAAGTATCTACTCCCCTTTTGGATCGAACATCGAATTGGCGCATATTAGGCAAAATAGGGTGATTGAGGAAATGGTGGTGGCGGGTTATGTATCCCAAAAAAAAGCTGAAGAAATTAAGAGGACAGAATTAGTATTAATGGATGAAAAAAGAAAAATAGAGGCGCCGCATTTTGTTTTTTATATTAAAGAATATTTAGAAAAAAAGTTAGGTTTTAGGGATGTAGAAAAATTGGGTTTGATGGTGAGAACTTCATTGTCACTTGAAACACAAAAAATGGCCCAAGAGATTGTAGAAAAGGAAGTAGAAGCGGTAAAAAATTTGAGAATTAATAACGGAGCAGCCTTGGTGTTGAATCCAAAAAATGGGGAAATTTGGGCGATGGTAGGATCAAAAGACTATTTTGCGACGGATATTGACGGAAAATATAACGTAACTACAGCCTTAAGACAGCCGGGTTCAGCCATTAAGCCAATAAACTATTTGTTGGCACTGGAAAAAGGGGCAAGTCTTAATGAGACAATTGAGGATAGTCGGGTAACTTATTATATTCCCGGACAAAAGCCGTATAGTCCACAAAATTACAATGGGAAATATATGGGTAGAGTCAGTTTAAAAACGGCGTTAGCGTCTTCTTTAAATACCCCATCAGTAAAATTACTGGAAAGAAATGGAGTGGATAACATGATAACTTTGGCTAAAAGAATGGGTATAAATACTTGGGAAGAAAAAAATCGGTTTGGATTATCGTTGGCACTGGGAAGTGGAGAAGTGAAAATGACAGAAATATCTCAAGCATACGGAGTGCTGGCAAATTTGGGAGAAAAGGTGGAGTTGCGGCCAATTCTGGAAATTAGAAATTACTTGGGAGAGAAAATTTATGAAAGTGAAGTGGAGAAAGAGAGAGTGGTAGATGAGGAAAATCCGTTTTTAATAAATATGGCTTTGGCAGATAACAACGCCAGGGCACCAATTTTTGGATACAATTCAAAACTTAAAATTGGAGACAGATTAATTGCTGTAAAAACCGGAACAACTAATAGTTTGCGAGACAATTGGTGTATCGGGTGGACACCGGATATTTTGGTAGCAACATGGGTGGGAAACAATGATAATAGTCCAATGAGCTGGGTGGCGTCGGGGGTGTCGGGGGCGACACCGATATGGAATCAAGTTATGACGAGAATGACTGATAATAGTGAGGATATTGGTTGGAAAATACCAGAGAATATTGAAAAAATTATTGTATGCGGAAAAGAAGAATACGGACGAAGTGGAGAGAAAATTAATTCAAATTGTAGCCCTAGATCTGAGTTGATTGGTTTAGAATGAGAAAATAAATTTTTTCGATCAATTGGGCAAATTTTTCTTCGGAAACTAATTGAGTCTGATTTCGGGGACCACTAAAAATAATAAAAATTTGTTTTTTAGGAATATTGATTAAGTATTGGGCTTCTAAAAAGTCTTCTTTGGTGGTGATAACTTGACGAAGCTCCACCCCTTGGGGCAATAATTTTGCTAGAGGTGAGTCTGAAGTGGCAGGTGTTGAAGATAATTCAGAAATTAGTTGTTGATAATTTTGGTCAAGAAATAGTTGGTCGATGTTTTGAGAAAAGGAATAAGTGGTTGAGTCGGCATTTTGAGTCCGAAGATAAAAATTAAGCTGTGGAGTTGAAGAAAAAAGTTGGGATAGTTCTGAGTCGAGAGAGCTGGTTTTGGTGGGAAGAAGGGAAATATTTGTAGGTAAATTGAATTGAGGAAGAGAAAAAGAAAATTGGCGACTACTCAGGGATTGATAGATGGAAAAAATAAGACTGAGGCCGAAAGTAAAAAGAAGTGCCCAAAGCAGGGTGGCTCGCTTGGTTTTAATTTTTTGAGCTGATGAAACAGTATCAACCAGATCCAATTGTTGAATATCGGATTTAGTTTTTCTCTTTTTTTCGGGTTTGGGAAGCATAAAAAGTCTAACGTTTAATTTTATTTAGGGTCAGTAAGCCTTCTTTGGCGCCCATGAAAGAAACGACAGAAGCCGAGTTTTTGATGGCCCAAGAAAGAGCTTTTTTGACAGAATAATCATAACAAAGTGCCGCCACAAAAGCTGACCCAAACGAATCACCGGCACCAGTTTCGTCGACAGGAGTGGTGTTGATGATGGGAGAAAATAAATTTTGATCGGAAGTAAGAATATGGGCACCACGACGACCATTGGTAACAGCAATAATTTGAGAGCCGGTTTTTTTGAGTTTTGGCCAATAATCAGTTTGACCAAAATCGGCGAGGGTGAGTGCTTCTGATTCGACTCGGTTGAGTAACAAAAAATCAATTTGGGAAAGTAGGGGTAAAAGAATTTTACGGGCAGAAATTTCGCGATTGCCAGGGTTTAGGGCAATTTTTATATTATTTTCTTTGGCAAAACCGATAAGTTGCTCAAGAAGATCAAGATTCCCCTCTAGAGAAGTGATGTAAAACCACTTGGTCTTTTTAATTTTTTCCCAAGAAATATCGGCAGATTCGAGACGAGAAGAACCACGATGAGTTAGAATAGAACGACCACCATCGGGGGCAACTAAAATAATAGAAAAATCGGTAGATTCGTCTTTTTTGGCAACAAGTAGTTTGGAGTTAACTTGGTTTTGAAAAAGCTCTTGGGTGATAATATGAGAAAGTGAGTCAAAGCCTAGTAGGGAAACAAGGGCGGCATTGAGTCCAAGACGGGAAAAGGCAGTGGAAGAATTAGTAGCTCCACCTCCGGAACAAATTAGACTATGATCAATTTCATTTTTGGAAGAATATTCTAAAAATAAATTTTTATCTTTGACCCGAAAATGGTCGGATTTGGCAAAGATATCAACAGTGGCGGCTCCGAAAGAAATAATATCTAGCATGTTTAGGCAGTGGAAAATTGAATTAATTTTTGGATGGCGACTTCTTTAATGTCGGTAACAATGGGATTAAGGTAGTCATAAATTTTTTCCGAGGAAATCCGGGAAAGATTGTCGGCCAGAGAATGTTTGAACTGAAGACGGAGATCCGTGTTGATATTGATTTTAACAACACCGTAGCCTACTGCTTGTTTAATTTGGGCGGAATCGATACCGGAACCACCGTGAAG
>DFZG01000045.1:1596-3414 GCA_002382075.1 Candidatus Shapirobacteria bacterium UBA4062 | reverse complement strand
TATCAGGCCAATAAGCTTCACGTTCCCAGCATAAAAGAGGTTTTTGCGAGGCAAAAATTTGGGTGAGTGCCATAAGGCACGAACCTTTTATGCTGTGTTATCGGACGTGGCAAATTGTTCCTTATTCAGAAAAGAAAGTTCCATCTTCTCTTACTCGCCCTAAAAAACCATCCTTCAAAGCATTAGGATGCTTCTTTAAAAAGGATTCGGAGTAATTTGCTTTGTAAGCCTCCATAGTACAATAGAGATCAGCTTGAGTGAAACCTTCTTTTTCTGCAATTTTTCTTAGAGTTTTTTCTCTTACTTCCTTGGGAGTGGACTTGGAATAACTTGTAATCAAAATACTTCCAGCTTTCCCGCGTGAAACCCCCATATCAACCTGGTAAATAATTATATAAGCAGTAAGCTCTTCTGTGGACTCTCTATGGACATTCTTGGGTAGTTCCGGAATATCCTTATGAAATATTTGTTCTCTTCCACCATTACTCGTATATTTCCAGATACCGGTAACTTCATTACCATAGAGGTAAAATAAGTAGTTATACTTATTTGTAATTACTAGTTGTCTTTTCCCGTATGCCCAGTCTGGCATATCCTTAGTTTCTGTAATAGACCCATACTCGGGATGCGAATTTACAAAATCTTCTATGCCTGGCAATATTGATTTAATTGTAACTTTTTGCCGGTTTTCTTGATTTACAATTAAATAAAAAACAACTAAGCAAGCTACAACAACTCCTACAATAACCCATTGGTTTTTTATCAAACATATCTCCCCTCTCAAAAGTATTAACCCAATTATGCCTAAGCCAATTTGCCATGTCCGATAACGTTCCCAGCATAAAAGAAGTTTTTGCGAAGCAAAAATTTGGGTGAGTGCCGTTAGGCACGAACCTTTTATGCTGTGTTATATGAAGTGGCGGCATAATTAAATCAACCCCCAAATAACGTGCCATATCACATCTGTCCAAAAGTGTATACCAATAGCAGCTAGAAAACCAAATTTTCTAAAGTAATAGGCAGCAAAAATTGAAACCACGCTGTTAAGGAGGAAAATCTCGCTCATAAGAGCAGGTGGAATTTCACCTATTGTCTTCAAACCAAAGAGAACCATAACTGAGGGAATATGCCCAAAAGCAAATGCAAGAGCTGAGAAAACGGCTATAATCCAGAAAATCTGATTTTGCCATCTCCTTTTTAAGATCACATAAGAAATAAGCCATACCCAAAACGAGATAAAAAACAGGCGAAATATTATCTCTTCTCCGATACCAGCACCAGCCGAGGCAACAAGAGAAGTAGGAAACGGCGGGTGAGGAAATGGCCCCAATGTATAGAATTGACTCAAAATCGCATCAGAAATAATAAGAAATATGCCGATGCCGACCCCGATGAGTGCAGGAATAAAAAACCTTTGTTTATTGGAAATTTTTGTATCCCAAAGATCAGCAAAGCCAAGTTTTTGTGAAAGCTTTAATCCAAGAAAACCTAATCCTCCATAGAGAATAAGCATTGTGCATGCATTTACAAGTGCGAGCACGGGTTTTGGAGCTGGGAGTTCTTGTTCTGGCAAAATTGGTGAGAAGGAACCTTGAGGCAAAAAGACATTAATCGCTCCCAAGATAGCAAGGGTTATGATGAGACCAATATAGATTTTGATTGATAGTGATAGTTTTTTCATGGTTTATTTTCTCCATTTTTCATTGTGGTCATCTCAGCCGCCATTTCATATAACGGGGCGCGGGGTTTGCGAAGAGGTCGCGTAGCGCACCCTTTGGGTGCAGCGAAGCGAAACCGCAAACCCCGAAGATGGGCGAA
>DFZG01000045.1:0-1576 GCA_002382075.1 Candidatus Shapirobacteria bacterium UBA4062 | reverse complement strand
GATTTCCCTTTTATCCGCTGTTAGCCGGTGTTTCTGGTGGTTCATCAATATCATTTCCACAATGTGGACAGATTCTTCGTTTTCCTTGCCTTCTTTGGATTTCCTCAGCAAAACCAGAAGCAAGTATTCCTGTCGGTAATGCAAACATTCCAATCCCCAAAAGGGCTATTATTGCTCCTAAGAGTTTTCCTATTGGGGTGATAGGATGAACGTCACCATAGCCAACAGTAGTTAATGTAGTTATTCCCCACCACATTGCTGCTGGAATACTCGAGAAAGCTTCAGGTTGAGCCGCATTTTCAACAAAGTACATTAAACTTGAAGAGACCACTAATAAGATTATTACCGAAAATACAGTTATGAGTAGTTCTTCTTTTTTTTCTTTAAATACATTCCCAAGCGTTTTCAAAGCCTCGGAATATCTCCCCATTTTGAATAAACGAAACAACCGAAAGAGACGTAAAGCTCTTATAAATCTTAAATCGAGAGGAATAATCATCGGTAAGTAAAACGGTAAGATAGCCATCAAATCCACAAGAGCTAACGGGGTCACAGCAAATCGGATTCTTCCTTTAATAGGACTTCTAAACCTATTATTAGTAGTACAAGTCCATAGGCGTAGAAGGTATTCAATAGTAAATACTGACACAGAGAAGATCTCAAATATCCAGAAAAAAAGCATATATTGAGAGGAAAAACTCTCTACTGTTTCCAAAATGACAACAATTACGTTAAGGGAAATCAAAGTCATAATAAAAATATCGAATAATCTGCTGGGTAGATCATCTGCTGATGCTATTTCTAAAATCTCATATAATCGGTTTTTTACTTTTTTACTCATTTTACCTCTTTAATTGCAACCAGAAATTTCGGCTAACGTTTCGCGGATAAAAGAAGTTGCCCAAGGAAATTTTGGGAAATCTCTGATTTCCCTTTTATCCGCTGTTAGATGAAGTCGCCGACTCTATTATTTTTTTCAATTGTTCCTCCGTATAGTTACCTCTTATACCATCTTTCTCTGTGAGATATTCAACAATCGCATTCTTGATCATACCGTAAGTTTCTTTGAGTCCTAATGCTATTGTTTTTAGGTATCCAACAGAGGGCTGATTACATGGAGTTAAAATACCTTCATTTGTGATCGTGCGAATTGGAATGCCATCTTCTTCACCCAAATAAATTTCATGATTATACCAACTTTTGCCTTCCTGTTTTCGCACTTCCTCATATTGTTCGCAAGTTATTTTCCACATCCTTCCCAATGTCCAATTGCCATCGACTGTCTCTTTGTTCGGGTTGATGAAAGCAACGCCTCCGTTGTTCCAATTCCGTGAACTCTTTGCAAAGTATAAAATGTACGGGATACGCACCGGTTTATTGGATGTTGGAATGCTTTTATCAGTACAACCCTCTGCACAACTACCTCTCCACTTAAACTGTCCGCCACAGATGTAGCAAAGAAATCTCTCCTCACATAGATTAGACCCATATCCAACATACCACACATATGATTGATTTACACTCATTATTCAATCCTCCTGTTAGCGATTACATCTAACGGGGCGCGGGGTTTGCG
>DFZG01000035.1:796-2659 GCA_002382075.1 Candidatus Shapirobacteria bacterium UBA4062 | reverse complement strand
AATCTCCAATAGTGCCGTAATAGGCGCCAAGTGTAGCTTTGCGAACACCACCATAAAGAGTGTCGTGAACCAGGGTTGACTTACCGGAACCAGAAACTCCGGTGACGGAAATTAATTTGTTTAGGGGAAAATCAACGTTAATATTTTTTAGATTCCATTGACGACAACCAGTAATAGAAATTTGTTTTGGTTTTGATGCGATTAAATCAGATTGTTTTGACTGATTTTTTATAACAATTTTTTTAGATAAATATTGGCCGGTAATACTTTTGGGATTGTTTTTTATTTCGTCTATATTGCCCTGGGCAACAATTTCACCACCGTTTTTGCCAGCATATATACCAAAATCAACGATATGATCAGCGGACTTTATGACATCCTCATCATGTTCAACAACGACGACAGTATTTCCAAGATTTTTTAATTTTTGGAGGGTGAGAATTAGGCGATCGTTATCACGAGAATGAAGACCGATAGTGGGCTCATCTAAAATATAGAGCACTCCGGTCAGGCCAGTACCAATTTGGGAGGCTAAACGAATCCGTTGAGATTCACCGGAAGATAAAGATCCGGCTTCTCTTTCAAGTGATAAATAATCAAGACCAACTGCGAGTAAAAATTCTAGACGGGAGAAAATTTCTCTTTGGATTGAGTCTAAAATATCTTTCTCTTGGGGTGAATCTAATAATTTGGGTAATTTGTTTATCCAATTGAATAAGTTTTCAATAGATAACTGGCAAATTTGATAAATATTTTTCTTTAAAATGGTGACAGAAAGAGCATCTTGGTTAAGACGGGAAGAATGACAAAGTGGGCAACTTTCTTTGATCATAAACCTTTCTAGTTCGTCACGAACAGTTTCTGAAGGAGAATTAAAATAGCGGGATTCGAGCATTTTGGCTTTCCATTCAGGAAATTTACTGCGGTCTATTTGATATTTTGAACCGAGACCTTTACATTCTGGGCAAGCGCCTTGAGGGGAATTAAAAGAAAAAAGACGGGGTTCGATGGGTGGAAGGGAAAGATTACATACAGGACAGGCAAAATTTTCAGAATATAAAGTTTCTTTGATATCTTGGGGATTTTCGGGAAAATCGAACCCCGGATCGTCGATACGGGCAACAATAATCTGACCATTGCTTAATTTTAGAGCCAGTTCAACACTGTCGAGTAAACGGGAATAAAGATTGTCAGTGTCTTTTAGACTTTTTTTGGTAACTGAAACTCGATCGCAAACCGCATCAATATTGTGTTTGTTGGATTTAACTAGACCAATATCTTGGTAAAGATCAATAATTTTGTCATCGACGCGTAACCATTTAAACCCTTGTTTTCGGAGATTTTCGAGAAGCCCGTGAAAATCACCGGCTTTGTTTCTGACAACTGGTGAGAGAATTAAAAAGCGATAAGGAGCATTGGCTACTTCCAGTTTTAAGGTGTTGATTATTTGGGTGACAATTTGTTTGCTGGTTTGAGGCATGACCTCGCGACCACATTTGGGACAGTGAGGATGACCAATTCGAGCAAAAAGAAGTCTAAGGTAGTCATATATTTCGGTTACCGTACCAACGGTGGATCTGGGGTTGTGAGAAATAGCTTTTTGGTTAATAGCGATAGAAGGAGACAGGCCCTCAATTAAATCAACTTCGGGACGTTTCATGTTGCCTAAAAACTGACGGGCGTATGAAGAAAGAGATTCGATGTAGCGACGTTGGCCTTCGGCAAACAAGGTATCAAAAGCCATGCTGGATTTGCCGGAGCCGGAGACTCCAGTAAAAACAACAAACTTATTTTTGGGAAATTCAAAAGAGACGTTTTTGAGATTATTCTCGCGAGCCCCTTTGACGATAATTTTATCTAACA
>DFZG01000035.1:0-684 GCA_002382075.1 Candidatus Shapirobacteria bacterium UBA4062 | reverse complement strand
TCGCGGAGGCGGATAGCAGATTCGAAGTCTAAACTAGTGGCATATTGCCGCATCTCTTTTTTAAGTTTTGAAATGTGAGCTTTACGTTGATTAGGAGTTAGTGAGGAGGTATCGACTTCCAAGAGTGGGGTAAAGACAATGTTTTTGGCATTGGCTTCGATTAATCTGGGGCGAATAGATTTGATGATAGTTTGAGGAGTAATGTGATTTTTAGCATTGTATTTAATCTGAATTTTTCGGCGGCGATTTACTTCTTTGATGGCTTCTTTCATGGCCGGGGAAATTGAGTCGGCGTATAAAATTACTTTACCTTCGACGTGGCGAGAGGCACGGCCCATAATTTGAATTAGGGACGAACGTGAACGTAAGAATCCCTGAGAGGCGGCATCTAAGATGGCAACTAAAGAGACTTCGGGTAAATCCAACCCTTCTCTCAGCAAATTTATACCTACTAAGACATCAAAATCTCCCCCGCGAAGCTTGTCTAAGATTTCGGTTCGCTCCAATGTTTCAATATCAGAGTGAAGATAAGCCACTTTGATAGACACACCGGTTTTTTTGAAGTCGGCTAAATAAGTAGCCAATTCCTCGGACATTTTTTTGGTTAAAGTAATGACTAGAGAGCGTTCTTTTTTGAGAATTCTTTGTTTTATTTCGGCAATTAGATCAGGAATTTGATTTTTA
>DFZG01000008.1:5471-7474 GCA_002382075.1 Candidatus Shapirobacteria bacterium UBA4062 | reverse complement strand
TATGATCACCCGCATCCTTTACAACGAAGAAAAAGATCAGTATCAAAAGTTAGTCGATCATCCCGTCCAAACTTGGGAATGGGGAGAATTTCAAGCCACTCAAGGGCACAAAATCTTTCGCCTCGGAGTTTTTGAAAACGAAAAAATGCTCTCGGCTTATACTGTTTCCTTTCATAAAATCCCCAAAACAGATTACTCTATCGGCACTCTTTTGCGCGGTCCCTCAATCGATCAGGAAATGATCAACAATGTCGCCAAAATTGCCGCCGATCAAAAAGCCATTTTTGTAAAATTTGAACCTAATCAAATTCAAAAAACCTACGATAAAAGGTTAACTTCCACTACTAACTTTCCCGATCCCGATTTTGAAAACCTTCGACTTTCCCCCAAGGTTGCCTTTTATCCTTACTCCTACATTGTCGATCTAACTCAATCCGAAGAAGTTCTTTTGGAAAAAATGCACCCCAAAACCCGCTACAACATCCGCCTGGCCAACCGTCACGGCGTCGAAGTCAGAAACGAAACCTCCGACAAGGCTTTTGAGATATATTTAAAACTTCTATTCGATACCACCCGCCGCCAGGGTTTTTATCTCCACTCAATTGATTATCATCGAACACTTTGGAAAACTCTAAAAAATACCGGCATAGTCAACATCATGACCGCCTATTATCAAGACACCCCCTTGTCCTCATTTATGATTTTTTCTCTCGGCGACAAACTATATTACCCTTACGGTGCTTCATCTGATCTCCACCGCCAAGTAATGGCTCCGACCCTTTTAATGTGGGAGGTAATCAAGTATGGACAATCTAAAAAATTAAAATCATTTGATATGTGGGGAGCCCTGGGTCCCGACGCTGCTCCCGGCGACCAGGGGATTGGTTTTACCCGTTTTAAGCAGGGCTTTGGTGGACAATTAGTTCAATTTGTCGGTACTTACGACCTAATTATTAACCCCAATTATTATAAACTCTACAATTTTGTCGACAAATACCGCTGGAAACTCCTCCGTCTCAAAGCTTCAATATTCCGAAAACAATAACCTTGTTTTCTTCGGTTATCCCATTTTCTAGTTTATGCATTAAAATACACTATGTCTTCAAATTTAATTTCCGACGACCAGTTTAAACACATTGCCAAACTTTCCCGTCTAGAAATCAGTCCCCAAGAATCAATTATCAAAGATCAACTTTCTCAAGCAGCACAATACGTTGACGTTCTACAAGAACTTGATACTGACAAAGTTGAGCCAACTTTTCAGGTAAATCACAAAAAAAATGTCTTAAGAGAAGATGTGGTTACTCCCTCCTTTTCTCAATCAGAAGCGCTTTCTCAAGCCAAAAATACTCAAGACGGTTACTTTAAAACTTCTGCCACTATTAATAAAAACAAGTCTCCCTTACCTGTCCGCCCAAATGGAGGATCAAAGGGAGATTTAGAGGGATTGGATTTATGAGCGATCTAAACAAACTAACTCTCAAACAAGCTCGCGAAGATCTACTCGCCAAGAAATTCTCTCCCAAAGAATTAGTTGTCGACTGTTTTGAACAAATCAAAAAAACCTCAACGGCTCTCAATTCTTTTGTTTCCACTTTTGAAGCTCAAGCCTTAAAACAAGCCCAAACAGCCGATATTACCAAACCTTTAGGTGGTATCCCCCTGGCTGTCAAAGATAATTTTTTAACCAAAAATTTACGGACTACTGCCTCATCTAAAGTTTTAGCTGATTATCAAGCTCACTACGATGCCACCACAATTTCTAAATTAAAATCCGCCGGTGCCATCATAATCGGCAAAACCAATCTT
Source organism: Candidatus Shapirobacteria bacterium UBA4062 (assembly GCA_002382075.1). GTDB lineage: Bacteria > Patescibacteriota > Microgenomatia > UBA12405 > UBA12405 > UBA5615. The sequence continues at coordinate 5,665 of DFZG01000008.1, read as the reverse complement.
GACGCTTGGGCTCATGGTTCCAGTACCGAAACATCTGATTACGGCCCAACTCTAAATCCCTGGAATACCAATCATCTTCCCGGAGGCTCCAGTGGCGGTTCAGCTGCCGCAATTGCTGCTGACCAAACCATCATTTCTGTCGGCTCCGAAACTGCTGGTTCAATTCGCCAACCAGCTTCCTGGTGTGGAGTAGT
>DFZG01000008.1:737-5348 GCA_002382075.1 Candidatus Shapirobacteria bacterium UBA4062 | reverse complement strand
CCACAAACCCAACCAGAAGTAAAAGAATCAATTTTAAAAGCAGTTGACACACTCAAAAAACTTGGCGCCGAAATCATCGAATTACCCGATGTTTTGGATCCCAAATATTCCATTGCCGTCTACACTATTTTGCAGCGCTCCGAAGTTTCCAGTAATCTAGCCCGATTCGACGGCATTCGCTACGGTAATGACCGTTCATTTTTTGGCCAGGAGGCCAAGCGCCGGATAATGCTAGGTACCTATTCACTTTCTGCCGGTTATTACGATGCTTATTACACCAAAGCTCAAAAAGTTCGCACCCTTATTTGTCAGGATTTTGATCGTCAATTCCAAAAAGTCGACGCCTTAATCGGTCCGGTTTCTCCCACCACTGCCCTAAAAGTTGGCGCCTCCGAGGGTCAGGCCATGTTTGGGGAAATACAGGATATGCTAGTCGAACCATCCAGTATTGCCGGATTACCAGGTATTTCAATTCCTTGCGGTTTTGACAAACTTGGTCTGCCCATTGGTCTTCAGATAATTGCTCCCCAAAAACGCGAGGATCTGGTTTATCAAATTGCTAAATTATTTGAAGATAATACTGATTTTCACACCCAAAGGCCAAAATTATGAAAAAATTAAATATTAATTTTTTGACTTCTCCCTTTTTTAAGGGGAGATGTCCCGCAACGGCGGGACAGAGGGGTTTTGTCTTATGAAAATTACTCCCATTATCGGACTAGAAATCCACGTCGAGCTAAAAACCAAATCGAAAATGTTTTGTGGTTGCGACGCCCATCATTTTCATGTTGCCGCCAACACTCACACTTGTCCAGTATGTCTCGGTCTCCCCGGTGCTCTGCCTGTCCCCAATTTAACCGCTTGTGAATGGTGTATTAAATTGGGTCTGGCTCTAGGCTGTTCTATTAATGAGGAAACTTTTTTTGAACGCAAAAACTATTTTTATCCCGATCTTGCCAAGGGTTATCAGATCACTCAGCTCCAAAAACCCTTTGCTATTAATGGCAAAATAGATATCGATGGCCAGCAAATCCGGATCAATCGAGCCCATATGGAAGAAGATACTGGTAAATCAATTCACCAAAACGGTTCAACCCTTCTTGATTTCAATCGCTCCGGCGTTCCGTTAGTCGAAATAGTCTCCGAACCAGACATTTCTTCCCCCGCTCTTGCCAAAAAATATTTATTAAAAATTCAGCAATTAGTTCGTTATCTTGAAATATCTGATGCTGACATTGAAAAAGGCTCCATGCGCTGCGAACCCACTGTTAATTTATGTATCGATGATAAATTTTATACCCCTCTCGTTGAGATAAAAAACGTCGCCTCACTTACCGGAGTCATGACNNCCCGCCAAAGGCGGGTCCGCCTCTGGCGGAAAGACCACTCGTGGCTGGGATGCCGACAAAAATCAAACCTTTTTACAGCGAGAAAAAGAAGGCAGTGCCGACTACCGTTATTTTCCCGAACCCGATATTCCCCCAATCACATTTACATCAAAACAAATTGCCGAAATTAAAAAATCTTTACCCGAGCTTCCTGATGCCAAAATCGCTAAATACAAAGCTCTTAATTTATCCGAATACGACGCCAACCTATTAGCCGAGGATTCACTATTTTCAGCTGCTTTTGAAAAGGCTCTTAACAATTCAAATAGTCCAGAATTTGCCAAATTTACCGCCAACTTATTTATCGGTCCCTTAAAAACCATTACTATTGACCCTCAAAAAATTAATCCCGACTTTTTTAAGAATCTTTTTGATAACAAAAACAATCTTTCTTCAACTGCCATCAAGCAACTGGTTTTAGATTCTTACCAAACCGATACCGATCCTCTGATACTTGCCAAAAGCCAAAATCTCTTTCAGGTTTCCGATACCTCTACTTTAGAAAAAATAGCTCAAAAAGTTATTGCCGACAACCCCAAGGCTGTAGCTGACTATCAAAAAAACCCGGCCTCTATTGGCTTTTTAATCGGCCAACTCATGAAAGAATCCAAAGGCTCAGCCAATCCCCAAGTTGCCAAAGAAATCTTAGAAACATTGTTAAACTAACTTAGTGCCTTCTTTTAATACCGAATATAAAAAACTTAATCCAGAGCAACGCCTAGCAGTTGACACTCTCGAGGGTCCGGTCATGGTCATTGCCGGGGCCGGAACTGGTAAAACTCAAACCATTGCTCTTCGAATTGCCAATATTCTCAATAAAACTGATACCAGTCCCAATTCCATCCTCTGTCTTACCTACACCGAAGTTGCCGCCAACAACATGAGAACCAGACTGCTGGATTTAATTGGCGCCGATGCTTACAAAGTAAAAATAGGCACTTTCCACTCCTTTTGCAACGACATTATTACCAATAACTCCGAATATTTTCCTCTCTCTGCCAATCTTCAGCCACTCGACGACCTAGAGTCAATTGAAATTATTCGCCAAATTATCGACAAGCTGGATAATTCTTCCCCTTTAGTTACCTGGGGTGACCGCTATTTTTACCAAAAAAGCCTTCAAAACAATCTCAATTTAGTCAAAAGGGAAAATATTTCTCCACAATCTCTTTCGAAATTAATAAAAGACCAGGAAATATTTGTCAAAAACGCCAGCGATTTAATTGGAAAACTTAGCCAAATTAGAGCCACCAAAAACAATTATCCACAAATTACTACCATATTAGATAAACTCGAAAAAATACCCCAACTTTCAAGTAATCTGTTAGGACATCTTCAGGTCTTAAAAAATTCCAGCGAAAATCTTTCCGAAGTTAAAACCAAAATTAAAAAATTTTATCTGGACCTCGAAAAAAACATTCCCAAGCAAACCGAATTTGTTAATGTGTACCACTCCTACCAAAAAGTACTTCAAAAAAAATCACTCTACGACTATCAAGACATGATCCTTTTTGTCCTCAAAGCGTTCAAAGACAACCCTGATTTACTTTTAAATTATCAGGAAAAATATCAATATATTTTGGTCGACGAGTATCAGGACACCAACTCTGCCCAAAACGACTTAATCGACCTGCTCGGTTCATATTTTTCCAAGCCCAATATTTTTGTGGTCGGCGATGATGATCAATCAATTTTTCGTTTTCAAGGTGCCAGTGTTGAAAATATTTACCATTTTTACCAAAAGTACCAGCCCAAAAAAATAGTCCTCAAAAACAACTATCGCAGTCATAAATTAATTATCAGTTCATCAGAAAGTGTCATCTCCTACAACAAAAATCGCATCGCCTCCCTCATCAGCGATATCGACAAATCTTTAGTCTCTTCCGTCAATTACGATCCCGACCCCATCAATTTAGCTGTTCTTAATTCCAACATCGAAGAGGATTATTATTTAGCCCAAAAAATTTCTGACCTAATCAAATCCAGCGAATCACCCAAAGAAATCGCCGTTCTTTTTCGCAAAAATCGCGATCCTCAGGAGTTGGTAAAAATGCTTTCTGCTTTTAACGTTAAATATTATTTAGCCTCTGAAAGCAATATTCTTGAAAGCCCAATTATTATTCAAATTATCAAACTTTTAGAATTTATTTCTAATCCCAACGACAACGAATCTCTTTACCATCTTTTAAGCGCTCCGTTTACAAAACTAAGTTCACTCGATTTACTAAAAATTGTCAAACAAAAAGTAAACTTGTCCGACATTATTTTTGATTCCCCTAAAATTAAAAAAATCGACATCTCCCCGCTTTCCCAAAAAATTATTATCCGCCTTGGTCAAAGAATCGCCATCACCAAAGCTGACTTATATAACTATCCTCTCGAAAAAGTTTTTAACCGCCTTCTCAAAAGATTTCGCATTTTAAAATATTTATTATCCAAAGACGATATCGAGTCTCTCAATCAAATCCATACTTTTTACAAATTTCTCAAAGAAACAGCTATAAAAAGTAATTTAAGTCTCCCCGATTTTCTAAAAAGAATTAATCTATATCTTGACAACAAAATTTCTATTCCCTCACCTTCAATTAATTATGATTCTAGTGATTCCATTAAATTACTCACAGTTCACGGAGCCAAAGGACTCGAGTTTAACCACGTCTTTATCTATCACCTCACCAGTGATTCCTGGGAAAAACAGCGGGACCAAAACAAACTTCGCCTCCCATTTGGCATTCTTAAAAGCGAAATTACTAAAACCATTGAAGATGATTTTGAAGAAGATCGCCGTCTTTTTTATGTCGCCCTTACCCGTGCCAAAAAACAAATCTACCTCTCTTATTCGGAGCTTAAAGAAAATGGCAAAACTCAGCAACCCTCCGTTTTTATCTCCGAAATTCAAAGTGATTTAATCCAAAAGGTTGAGTTTAGTGATCACCAATCAGCCCTTAAAACCTATTATCACTATTCTCAATATTCATCAAATATAAAACCCGATTTGGCCAAATATTTGCACGACTATCTTCATGATTCTTATAAATTCAATGTCACTCATCTTAATTCCTACCTTCGCTGTCCTCTTTGTTTTTACTACAAAACGATTTTAAAAATACCCCAAAGTAAAGAAAAGTTTGGCAGTTTTGGCACCGCCATTCACTCGGCCATTTCTCACTTATACCTCCAAAAACCAGTCTTAGATAAAGTCTTAACCTCTTTTGAGACAGCC
>DFZG01000008.1:0-597 GCA_002382075.1 Candidatus Shapirobacteria bacterium UBA4062 | reverse complement strand
ACAGGGGATTATTTCCGCCAATTAGTTTTTTATAAATTACTCCTCGACACCAAAGACGACCCCCGTTTTAAATTCGGCAGTGGCATTATCGATTTTGTGGAAAAAAGTAAAACCAAAGACGCCTATATTCGAAAAGAATTTGAGATTACCCAGAGTCATCTGGATGATCTCAAAACTCAAATTAAAGACGTTTATCAAAAAATCTTAAATCTGGAATTTTTCGAAATTGGCCCGGATTGCACCGACAAAAACCACCTCCATTACCTATTAAAAAAATAATTCTCCCTTCCACGGTTTTGCTTAAACTGGGGTAAAATAATTTATGACTCTTGTATACATTCTCTTAGTTTTAATTCTTTTAGCCGTTTTATATTTTATTGTTTTACAAAAAAATAGTAAAAACACTGAAGTTGATTTATCCAAAGCCATCGACACCCTTGTCACTGTCGCTTCCCAAAAACTAGGCGAGGAAAAAAATATAATTCAAACCGATCTTCAGGGAAAAAAAGATTCTATTGAAAAATTAATTTCTGATATTAAACAACAATTAACCACTGTCGAAAAAGAAAGAGTTGGCAGTTTTACCGGTCTGCGCGA
>DFZG01000018.1 GCA_002382075.1 Candidatus Shapirobacteria bacterium UBA4062 | reverse complement strand
CTAAAGAACTAAAAGATATCCAAAATATATTTATAGAAATTGAAAAGTTGTTACCTTAGTTATTCTAAAATACCGTCGAGGTTGATATCGTAAAGGATTTCTTCGGCAATAAGACGATAATTGATGATTTCTTTTTTATCAAACCATAGAGCAATTTCAGCATTGGCTTCATCGACTGATCCAGATGAGTGAATAATGTTTCGAACTGATCGATGGTCGGTGTCAGCGGCGGTGTATGAGTCAATAGTGTAATCACCACGAATTGTTCCGGGTACCGAAGAAAGAGGCTCAGTTGAACCGGTAATTTTGCGAACGATACCAACAGCACTCATTCCCTGCCAAACCATGACAACAACAGGACCTGATGACAGATATCCAAGGAGGGTTTGCCTGATGGTTTTGGCGATTTCTATCGGGTCGTCATTTGGTGGGGCAATACCTTTTGCTTGATAACCCTCTAATGTTTTAGTACCGGTTTTTATTAACCATTCGGGGTCAATTGAATAGTGTTTTAGGGTTAATTCTTTTGAAGGGATAACCATTTTTAGAGCAACAAGTTTGAGACCACATTGTTCATATCGCTTAATTACTTCACCAATTAAACCCCGCTGAACACCATCAGGTTTAACAATTACTAAGGTTTTTTCCTGTTTGTTATCAAAGTTTTTCATATGTGGTAATTTTGCCTAATCTGAGTCTATTAATCAAGAGGAAGAGAGGGCTTTATTATATTGATGATTATCGATATAATATCTTATGGATAAAATATTTAAAGCACTGGCCGATAAAAATAGGAGAAAGATAGTAACTTTATTAAGAGATTCTGATATGGGAGTGAATGAGATGTTGCCTTTTTTAAATATTGGCCAAGCTACCCTATCCAGTCATCTATCAATACTTCGAAAAGCAAAAATTGTCTCTTTTGAAATTAAAGGTAGGCAAAGGCTGTATAAGTTAAATACGGAAGTAGTTTCGGCTTTTATTGGAAGATTGAATGAGTTTGTTCATTTTGAAGATTTAAAAGCACTAAAAACGGATATTGTGACAAGGAAATAACGCGGAAAAAATAGGTTGTATATTTTTCTTTATACTGCTATATTAGGGTATGAATAAAAAATCAAATAATAAACTTATAAAAACCTCTGAAGAATTAATTAGTATGATAATGGGTTTGATAATTGTGGTGGTGATTGCTTTTTTGATTGTAAATTTAATTGAAAGAACTAAAGGTGATATAAATATTCCGGGATTGTTGAATATTAAACAGTCTGAAGAAGAAGCAGAGGAACAGGTTGAATTAGATGAAAAGGAAGTATATGAGGTTAAGGCTGGAGATAATTTGTGGGGTATAGCCTTGGAAGAATATGGAGATGGTTTTATGTGGACGAAAATTGCTGAGGAAAATAATTTGAAAACTCCGGGTATTTTGCTGGTTGGTCAAAAAATAAAATTGCCTAAACTTGAGGTTGAAAAAGAAGAAGTGATGGTGGATGCAGGACAGTATACTGTTGTGAAGGGTGATAGTTTGTGGAAAATATCAGTCAAAGTTTACGGTGATGGCTACGCTTGGTCAAAGGTTTGGGAAGCAAACAGGGATCAAATTGCTAACCCAGATTTGATTGAGATTGGAATGGTATTGAAAATGCCCGAACTTAACTAAAAAATCCCGATTGCCATGATAAAATTTGGTTGTGCGGCTATGGTTTAGTGGTAAAACGAGTCCTTCCCAAGGATTAGTCGAGGGTCCGATTCCCTCTAGCCGCTCACCGGCCAGAGTAGCTCAGTTGGTAGAGCAGAACTTTCGTAAAGTTAAGGTCGTGGGTTCGATTCCCGCCTCTGGCTCACAAAAATGGTAGAATAGAAACAATTATGGCTGAGTTTAAAAGATCTCGTTTAAAAAGAGAGACAGGTGAAGAAATAACCAAAAAAACAGTATTACTAGGTTTACTGACAGTGGTCTTGTTTGCCTTGATAATGATTTTTGGCTTGCCGCTTCTGGTTAGGTTTTCGATAATGTTGGGTGATATTAAAAAAGGCCGGGAATCGGAAATAACTATAAAAGAACTCCCCCCTTCGGCACCGAGATTAATAGCTCCATTTGAGGCGACAAATAGTGCCAGTTTAAAAATTAATGGAATTGCTGAGTCGGGTAGTCAGATTGATTTATTAAAAAATGAGGTTTTGTTTGAGACGACAGAAGTAGATGAAACTGGAGAATTTGTGTTTGAAGACGTTATTTTAGATAGCGGTGTTAACATTTTTACGGCATTGGCTAGAAGAGAAGATGGTGGTACGAGTGAAGTGTCGTCTGTGTTAGAAATAATTTTTGATGATGAAGCACCAGAGCTAGTAATGATAAATCCGAGTGAAACAGAATTAACAGTAGAAAGTGATGATTTTGATGTAGTGGGGAAAAGTGAGCCTGGAACAAGTGTTTTTGTGAACGGTAGGGTGGCGATGGTAGATGATGAAGGTAGGTTTAAGCTAAAAATTCAACTTAGTGCCGGTAAAAATGATGTTGAAGTAGTGGTAAGAGATTTAGCAGGAAATGAAACCAAGAAAAAGATTCAGATTACCTACGAGTTTTAATTTGGGTGATTAGATAAAAAAGAATCCAGGGGTAAAGAAGAGAATTGGCAAAAAGAGAGTGAGTAAACAAAGAAATTATTAGTGATTTTTGATAGAGATTGGCATTTTTTAGAATGGGTTTGGTGGCCATAAGAAAAATTACAAATCCAAATAAACCGGTACTGACTAAAAGAGTTAATAGACTGGAGTCGTAACCGTTATTGGCGTGGGATAGGGGATTTTGATCTGAACGTGAAAGTGAAATGTTGTTGTAGCCGACTCCGAATATGGGTGATTTTTTTAAATGACTAATTCCTTTTTGGTAATTTTCGATTTTGGCTCGGATGGAAGAGGTTCTTTCGAGCTTAGTCCCCTCCCCTTCTTTTCGAGGTAAAAGTAAGACAGTGAAAAGACAAAGTAGAAATATATAGAATATTTTTTTGAAAGATTTGTTTTTTAAAAAAATAAAGCTAAAAGTTATAAAAAAGGCAAGGAGGGTGGATCGGCTGTAGGTAAGGGCCATAGCTAGGTAAGTAATGACGAGGAGAGGATATTTGGTAAGAAGATTTAGACGGGAAAAATATAGATTGATAATAAAAAAGAGAAATATAAGACCGGTAAAAGTAGGGTCAAAAAAGGTGCCGACTAGGCGATAAAGATGAGGATCCCAATTTAACGAGTCAAAGTAAGTAAAATTTGGCCAGAAAATATATTGGATCAAACCAAAAATTATGGTGGAGAGGATGGATAAATTGAAGATTTTTTGAAAAAGTGGATATTGGAAGATCTGAGTATTAAAGATGAGTAAAGAAAATAGGGCGGCAAGTCTGATGAAATATAAAAGTGAAGAGATAGAAAAATATTTATAAGCAAAATAATTTATAGTAAGGGATATTATGTTAAAAAATAAAAAGAAAAGCAGGTATGGATGGCTGATGGTTTTTTTTTGTTTATAGAATAGTAAAAAATTTGAAAATGCTAATAATAATATGGCCAGATCAAATAGAGGGAAATTTACGCCAAGAAACTGAAGTCGGAAAAGTTGACCAAAAGGAAAAACAATGACGGTGATAATTAAGGCTATTTTTGCCAAAGTTTCCATAGTTTGGCTCGGACTAGAAATGAATGAAAACTCATGGATAGGGCCATGATGATACCGGGAGTGGAGTCTAAAAACCCCAGACGGAAAAAATAGTTTTGGATAAATTTGCCAGTGGGATAGAGTAAAATCTGAAAGATATTTGTTTTGGTGTTTTGTGAAAATAATTGGTTAGCGCGGATGTCGGTGTAGAAATTAATTTTTTGGAGAAATTCAGTTAGATTGGGATGGGAGAAGTGATTAATGACTAAACTAGTGGAAAAGACGGGTTTTTTAGATTGCCAAATCTCGTGGACGGGATGTAGGAATCGTCCGTAATTTTTGTTGAATAGTCGGAGAAAATGTTGATTGGCGGTTTCGCCGTGATGTAGGGGGTGGCCAAGAAATATGTCGTGGCGAAGGAATGAATAGTTGAAATGAGTTTTTTCAAAATTATTTAAGAAATTTATAAGTGGGGGTTGAGGTATTTCGTCGGCATCTAACCAGAAGATCCAATCGTTAGTTGATTTGGATAGGGCGAAGCTACGTTGTTTTGAGAAATTAGAATTGAGATGATTTTGGTAGAAATCAAATTTTATTTTGGGGAATTTTTGAGAAAGTTTTTTAAAATTAGCTAGAGTGTCGTCGGTAGAAAAATCGTCGACGCAGACAATTTGGTTTATATTTGAGCAGTCCCCTAGCCAGTTGAAATTTTGGGAAATATTTTGGGATTCGTTTTTGGTGAGAAGGAGGAG
>DFZG01000057.1 GCA_002382075.1 Candidatus Shapirobacteria bacterium UBA4062 | reverse complement strand
ATTGTTTTGATTAATTCTTGTTTCGTAATTATCCCTTTATCAGATAATTCCATTTGATTATCAATAATTTTTCCAAAAAATTGATGATGATTTAAAGTACAGATGGTAATAAAGTAAATACCAGGAGTAGAATAATTCCAATTTTTTAAACGAGGTGAATCAACAGAAAATTTGTCGGCAAATTTAGAGGGATCATCAATTGACATTGTAATAATGCTAACAGATATATTTAAAGATGTTTTATCTTAAATAAGTGAAAACATATTTAAAGAAGTAGAAACGCATCATGATGCGTCTACTACTAAAAAATCCTTATTTTCTGGTGGCCAAAGTATAAGTATTTTCTAAAAGAGAGGCGACGGTCATGGGGCCAACACCACCAAAAGTAGGGGTGATATAGGTAGATTTTTTAGAAACGTTATCAAAATCAATATCTCCCCCACCGACATCAATTGCGATGACACCATCTTTGACCATATCCGCTGTAATTAAATTTTTTACTCCGGTGGCGGAGATTAAAATATCGGCTTTTTTTGTAAAAGAAGTAAGACCTGTTGTTTGATCATTGAGTAAAAAAATTTGAGAAGTAAAATCAGAAAAATATTTTTTAAGAGGCTGGCCAATTAAATTTGAGTCATTAACAATGACAATATTTTGGTTATCAAAAGAAATTTGATAGTGTTTCAAAAGAGAAATAATTCCCCTGACCACCGCTGGAGTAACCCCCGAATTGGGGTTTAAACCATCAACATCTTTGTGAATACTTATATTATTCAAAAGTGAAGAAATTTGACGAATATTGGAGACTGGTAATTGAATGAAATAAGCGGTGGTATCATGGTCTTTATTTAATTTATTGAATAGTTCGAGAATTTGTTTTTGAGAAATAGTATCAGGAAGATGATATAGTTGACCACCAATACCGACCTCACTGGCTCTTTTTTGTTTAAGGGAAATGTATTTTAAAGAAGAAGGGTTATCGCCCACTAAGACAATGTCTAAATTAATCTTCAGTCTACAATCTTCAATCTTCAATTTTAGATTGGAGAGAATTTTTTCCGAGAGAGATTTGCCATCGAGAAGAATCATAATTTAGTTAGTACCTCCGCTCCGGAATCAGTAACCAGGATAGTATGTTCAAACTGGGCCGAAAGAGAACCATCTTCCGTCTGGATGGTCCAGCCATCATTTTTGTCCTGATAAATATGCCAATTAGGAGAAGCATTAACCATTGGTTCAATAGTAAAAATCATGCCCGCTTTTAGCAAAATATGATTCTCTGGAGTATTGTGATGAAAAACAAAAGGGTCTTCATGAAACTTAAGACCGACACCGTGACCACCCAGATCACGGACGATAGAATAACCAAAAGGGGTAAGATAATTCTCAATGACCCTACCAACACTCTCATTAAGATACTGGCCGGCTTTAACCGATTTGATGGCAAGGTCGAGTGATTTTTTAGTCCTCTCGATTAGCAATTTTGCCTCAGAAGAAATTTTTCCCACTGGATAGGTGGCTGAAGTGTCACCATAATAACCATTTAAAATGGTGGTAACATCGATATTAACAATATCCCCTTCTTTTAGAATTTCCTTTTTTGAAGGAATACCGTGACAAACAACATTATTAATTGAGGTGCAAATACTTTTGGGAAAACCACCATAATTTAAGGGTGCGGGAATGGCTTTATGAGCGATTATATAATCGTGAGCTTTTTGATTTAAAAACTCAGTAGAAATACCGCTTTTAATAAAAGAGGCAGTGTATTTTAGAGTGGCAGCGGCAAGTTTTGAAGAAGCTCTAATGCCATCAATTTGGGATGGGGTTTTGATTAAAATCACAGCCAATTATACCGCGTTTTTGATTTCTATTCGACGAAAGATTTAAAATGCAATTAATAAAATACATAAAAGCAGTATTGTATTTACTGGAAATCCGCCCTATTGAAAAAGAATTTAAGATAATGCCAACAGCGACACCGACACCAGTATCAGTAGTCGTAACTCAGGTGGTAACCACAACTCCCGAACCGACTAAAAGGGCGACCAAGCACCCACAAAAGCTGAAAAAGTAGTTAAAAAGGCAACTGAAGAGGCTGAAAATACAAAAGATTTAAGTGATTGGTTTGGGCAAATTACAGTTGGATTATTGCTTTTAATTATTGTTATTTTGATCTGGCCAAAAAAGAAATAAGTATCGCTCTTCAGAGAAGATTAATCCTTGAAAACTGATATCTTATTGGATATCCTTACGTCATGAACACAATAAAATTTGAAGATTACTTAAATCAACAGCTCAAAAAAGATAGTTTTAGAAAAGAATGGAAAAAGAGTGAAACTCAGTATCAGCTAACTCGACAATTAATAAAAGCTAGAATCGAACAAGGCTACAATCAAAGAAAGCTGGCAAAAAAAGCTAAAACAACTCAGGCAGTTTTATCGAGACTAGAATCAATGAGCTTTAATCCATCTCTCGGGCTAATTGAAAAGATCGCTAAAGCCTTAGGTAAAAAAGTGGAAATTAAATTAGGTTAAATTTAAAAAAGATACTAAGATATAATCAGTTAACTATGAAAACACTAAACATAATCCCCCTCCCCTATACCTATGAAGAACTTGAGCCGGTAATTTCG
>DFZG01000037.1:14960-18529 GCA_002382075.1 Candidatus Shapirobacteria bacterium UBA4062 | reverse complement strand
TTTGGTATCAAAATTATGGGAATGGACAGGGGAGACGTTAAGAAAGATGGAGATATTGGGTTTTAAAATAGAGAGAAGATAGGACATATTTTGGGGAGAGTCGGGTCCGTCGATACCCATTTCGACTAAATATATTTGGTAAGTACGCCAGTTGATTAAAAGCATTAAAGGTGAAAGCAGGCATAGACGAAGCCAGTCTAAAATAGAGTAGTTTTTGGGTGAAAGACCAAGAATGTTGAGAGGGATACCCGATTCGGAATTAGAGCCGGAGTTGGTTTTGGTAATATATTTGGTGGACAAAACGGTCTGAAGTAAGTTGAGAGTGGAAGTTTTGCCAGCGGAACCGGTAATACCAATGATGACAAGAGGTGAGCCTTTGATTTTTTGGATTAGGCGAATTTTTTGAAGCTGGATTTTGGCCAACAAACGGAGGTAGTGGAGAATAAGCCGTCTAAAAAATAGTTTCACTACTGGTATTTTAGCTTATTTTTACTTAACAATCTCAACTTTGACACTGGGTCCCATGGTGGGGCAAAGAGCCAATTTTTTGATTTTGTTAAGACCGATGACGGAAATCAATTCTTTGATGTTGGCTTCTAATTCGGAAGCGGGTTGGGAAACCTGGCCGACTACCAAATGGGCTACCGGAGCTTTTTTCTCGGTTTTGATTTGAGTTTTGGCTATAGCCAATTTCTTTTGAGCTGATTCCGGATCGCTGGTAAGGGTGCCGTTTTTGGGATTGGGCATTAAACCTTTGGGACCTAAAGTTTTGGCAAAAGGTAAAAGCTTGGGCATGGTGGCGGGAGTGGCGATTAATATATCAAAATCGATTTTGCCGGCTTTAATCTCTTTTAAAAGGGCGTCATTGACGATGGCGATTTTTTTGGAAGCAGTTTCCAAATGAGGAAAGCTGATTTCACCAAGATTGCCAATGTCCAAAACTGTCAAATGGGCTTCAACTTTGCCGTTAAATTTGGAAAGAGAGACTTTTTTGACTAAGTCGATGGCTTTTTTAAGAGGATAATACTGATTAACGTCAACTAATTTTTTGACAGCTTGATATTTTTTGCCACGAACTTTGGCTTTGCGAGCTTTTGATTCGGTTTCAGTAGTTTCGGTTTCAACAACTTCAGGTGTTTCTGAAGTGGTTTCATTTTTAATTTCGGAAGTGGCTTGATCGGTGTCTACTTTGGTGTTGACAGCATCAGCTTTGCGTTCAGTTTTTTTATCCTGGACTTCCTGCGCAATTTTGGTTTTTTTGACCTTGTTTTCTTGTGAGGTTTTGCTCATGGTTTTTAAATTAATTAATAAATTTACAATCTTCAAACTTTAATAATTGAGGATTAGTCTATAATTTCGATTCCCATGGAACGGGCGGTGCCAACAACCATTTTTTTGGCGGCTTCTAAATCTTTAGTGTTTAAATCAACCATTTTGTCGGTGGCGATTTCGGTGACTTGGGCTTGGGTTAGTTTGCCAACATTTTCCCGACCGGAAGTAGCAGAACCTTTGGAAACATCAGTTTTTTTCTTGATCATGTCGGAAACGGGAGGTTTTTTGATAATAAAATCAAAAGAGCGGTCTTCGTAGATATTGATGACGGCGGGGATTAGGGAACCTTTCATTTCTTTGGTTTTTTCATTGAATTCGTTGCAGAAATCCATGATTTTGATACCATGAGGACCCAGAGCGGTACCAACTGGAGGAGCTGGGTTGGCGCTACCTGCCATGAGGGCGAGTTTGACAATTGCTTTAATTTTTTTAGCCATAGTTAGAGAATTAGATGATTAGTTGAATAGATAAATAGATAAAAAGATAATTAGAGTTCTTTGGTGACCTGTAAAAAGTCGAGTTCGACAGGGGTTTCTCTTTCAAAAAAGGAAACTAAAACCCGAAGTTTGCCTTTTTCTTTGTCAATATTGTCAATAGTGCCAATAAAATCAGCAAAAGGTCCGTTGGTGATTTTGACAACGTCGCCCATTGAAAAAGGAGTTTGGTATTTAGGTTTGTCTTCGCGGGTGATTTTTAGAATTTGATCGACTTCTTTTTGGGAGATAGGGGTGGGCTTGTTGCCAACACCAATGAAACCGGTGACACCTTGAGTGGTGCGGACGGTAATCCAGGAATCGTCACTGAGACTCATTTGGATAATGACATAACCAGGGAAGGTTTTTTCTTGGGTTTTAACCTTGGTACCGCGGCGGATGATCATTTTACTTTGGATAGGAATGATGGCCTGAAAAATCTGATCTTCAAGACCCATGGTTTTGATACGGGTTTTGAGAGCTTCGATAACTTTGTATTCGTGACCGGAGTAGGTGTTGATGACATACCAGGCAGCATCGATCCCCGGTGTTTTTGAAGAAAGTGGGAACAAAAATTCCTTTTTGTTGGTTTTGGTAGATGTTTTAGGCATATTTAGGGTGAATTTTGTGGTTCCGGTGAGACGATGATTTCGAAAGGAATATCAGTCTCTGGGACTTGGGTTTCAGGTACGGTTACCTGAGGTTTGGTAAGGTTACTTAAAAAGTTTAATGAATTTGTAAATAAATAGTCAAATCCACCCAAAATTAGGGAGACTATGATGGAGATTGATATTACCACAATTGTCAGCTGAATTAAAGTATCTCGGTTGGGCCAGACAATATGTTTAAATTCGGCTTGAACCTCTTTGATAAATTTAATAATTTTTTGCATTGGAGTATTTTACCTCAAAAGAAGGCAGTGGTAAAATTGTAATATATGAAAAAACAGGAGATAAGTATAGCTAAATGTGGTGATTGTGCTCGTTATCAAGGGGGAGATAAGGGATTTATTTGCCCGGAATTGGATAAAACGGGGATTGAAAACGCGGTAGTGTATAAGGATTCAGTGGCGTGTAATGAAAAAATCGCCAAAGCAGTTAAGGTTAAGAAAATATTAGGTGGTTGGTTTAGTTTAAGTATTGATAAGGTTTAAATGTACAGTTATAATGTACATATGAACATTATAAACAGTACTAATTTGAGAAATAATTTAGCTGATGCTTTGAAGACGGTTAAGAGGGGTAAGTATTTATTAGTGTCACACAGAGGCAAAATAAAATCAGCGATTGTGGACATTGATATGCTTGAGGATATTTTGGAGTTGGCGGATAGTGAATATTTGAAAAGCATTAAAGAGTCGAGAGAGCAATATAAAAGAGGGGAATACTATACTTTTGAAGAAGTTTTTGGCAATATATAAATGTGAAGTATGTAATATTTTTTACTAATAATGCTAAAAAGGATATCGAAAAACTGGATAGGATAATTCAGAAAAGAATTGTCAAGAAATTAATATATTTACAAAATGATCCGATAAAGTTATCAAAACCTTTAATTGATTTTAGTCAGGGTGAGTATCGATTTCGTGTAGGTGATTTTAGAATTTGTTTTGATATTGACAGAAACAGAATTGTGGTAAACAGAATAAGGCATCGTAAGGAAGTGTATAAATAAATTGTTCTTTTTTGAAAAGGTAAATTGATGTAGTTTCGGTTATATTTGCCCAGTTATTGATAGTTGACAGGCGCTAAGGGTAGTAGGTAT